>CAYJLJ010000036.1:0-6381 GCA_964371135.1 uncultured Gammaproteobacteria bacterium
GCCGGAATTGTGGTTATCCTTCTGGCAATATTTAATATTAGTAACGGTTATAACCTTACCGGTTTCAATGCGGGCGATATCCTGACATTCTTTGGCCCGCCGGAAAATGTTACAGCGGTTAACGGTGCTGACCCCAACGTGGTGCTGAAAAACGGGGTTCAGATTGTCAGCATGACCCAGGACGGCTCGGGCTATCATCCGAATAGTTTTACAATTAAAAAAGGTGTTCCTGTCCGCTGGATAATTAATTCTACCGAGCCGTATTCATGCGCTGCCAGTATTGTGATGCAAAAGTATAATATTCGGCAAAGTCTGCGCGCCGGAGAAAATGTTATTGAATTCACGCCGACGGAAACAGGAGCATTAACCTTTACCTGTTCCATGGGAATGTACAGGGGAACATTCAATGTTGTCGATAGCCAGGCTGCTGTTGGGGCACCCGCAGCTGCTCCAGCAGTGGTCCAGGCGGCGGCCCCGCAAGGAAAATCGTGCGGAAGCGGCGGTTGCGGTTGCGGTGGGGGAGCTAAACCACAGCCAACTGTTCAGGCAGCGCCAACAGATCAAGTCCAACAAGGTGACGTTCAGGTGATCAAAGCAACCTACACCTATAACGAAGACATCCGTCCGAACAGTTTCACTCTTAAAGCCGGCAAACCCGCCCGTTTTGAGGTTACCGCCAATGATAATGGTTCCGGCTGCATGGGAAGCATCACGATTCCGGGTTTAACAGATAAAATAGACATTTTGACAAAGGGGAAAACCTCAGTGTTTGAATTTACACCTAAAGCAGGCAAATACCAAATTACCTGCGCGATGGGTGTACCGAGAGGAGAAATAATTGTTCAATAAATATGACCACAAAAATTAAATTATCAGGTTTAACTTGTCAATCTTGCCAAAAATTGATAGAGATGATAATTTTGGAAATTCCCGGGGTTTCAGGGGCAAAAGTTGACATGAATTCCGCGGAAATTACCGCCGATAGGGGAATTTCTCTTGAAGAAGTTAATAAAGCATTAGCTGACACTCATTATAAAGCTTATGAATAAATTTGATGAAAATTTAGAGATTGAGGGGAAGATTAATAAAGATAGTAATGGTGGATTTAATTTTAAAGGGATAATCAGGACACAAAAAAAAGAGATCCCGCCCGCTGGCGGGATGACGCAAACAGAAGGTGGTTCTCAGAAAGTAAACCTGTCTTTATATGGCATGCATTGTTCCTCATGTGCCGGACTGATTGAACGGTCGCTTAAAAAAGTTCCCGGAGTTTCTTTTGCCAATGTTAATTTCGCCGCGGAAAAAGCTGCCGTTGTTTTTGATGGCGGTGCGGCTAGTTCTTCCGATCTTGTTAAAGCTGTTGAAAAAGCCGGCTATAAAGCTGCCGTTGCCGATGGCAAAGATACCCAAGCCGACGCTAAAAAACAACAAGCGGAGATCCATAGCCAGTTAAAAAAGTTTGTTGCCAGCTTTATCCTGTCATTTCCCATGATCTATTTTATGTTCTTTGATTTCGTCAGTTTTATGCCGGGAGCCGGTGCTTTGCTACCCTTTGTAGGTCTGATCTCTTTTATTCTTGCCACTCCTGTTCAGTTTATTATTGGCGTGGGGTTCTATAAGGGCATGTGGTCGGCCTTGCGGATGAAGACGTTTAATATGGACTCTCTGATTGCCATCGGGACATCGGTGGCCTATTTTTACAGCGTAATCAACTTTGTAAACTACTTTGCGGTTAATAACTCTGTGATTGGTTTAGCCGGGGCAAAAATACCTGATTTATACTTTGAAACGGCAGCGTTTCTTATAACATTTGTTATTCTCGGTAAGTTTCTTGAAGCTAAAGCTAAAGGCCGAACGTCGGATGCTATTAAAAAATTAATGGGTCTGCAGGCAAAAACGGCCCGGGTTATAAGAGATGGTCAGACCTTAGACATTCCCGTTGACCAGGTTCTTAAGGGCGACATTATTTTGGTCCGGCCGGGAGAAAAAGTTCCCGTTGACGGAATAATTATTAAAGGATCCTCAGCCATTGACGAATCTATGATTACCGGAGAGAGTTTGCCTGTCGAAAAAGAAATTAACGATACGGTCATTGGCGCGACCATGAATAAGACTGGCAGTTTTGAGTTTAAGGCGACCAGAATTGGATCTGAAACCACTCTATCCAGAATTGTAAAACTGGTTGAAGATGCCCAGGGGTCAAAAGCCCCGATTCAGGCTTTTGCTGACCGGATTTCCGCCTATTTTGTTCCGGCAGTTATTATTATTGCGGCTCTTACGTTTGGAATTTGGTATTTTGTGTTTGGAGCAACTTTATCTTTTGCTCTTATGGCCTTTACCGCGGTTATTGTTATTGCCTGTCCATGTGCTTTGGGTTTAGCAACTCCAACAGCTATCATGGTCGGAACCGGAAAAGGCGCGGAACACGGCATATTGGTCAAAGGCGGGGAACCTCTTGAAGCGGCTTGCAAAATTAACGCCATTGTTTTTGATAAAACCGGAACATTGACCAACGGCAAACCGGTTGTCACCGACGTCCGTGGAGATATTTTAAAAATTGCCGCTTCGCTGGAAGCTTTGTCTGAGCATCCTCTGGCGGAGGCGATTGTAAACAAAGCCAAAGAAGAAGGGCTTGTGCTAAGCGGAGTCGAAGCCTTTAAAGCTATTCCGGGCCACGGTGTGACCGGAAAAATCGGGAAAACCGCCTACTATTTCGGTAAACCCAAAGAGCTGACATCCGAAATTGAGAGTCTTCAGGGTCAGGGAAAGACGGTTATGGTTTTGGAAAACGGGAAGAAAACTTTGGGATTGATTGCTGTTGCTGACACGGTCAAAGAAACTTCCAAAGAAGCCGTCGAGGCTCTGGTTAAACGGGGGATTGAGGTTTGGATGATCACCGGAGATAACTCCCGGACAGCCAAAGCGATTGCTTCCCAGGTGGGCATTACCAACGTCCTGGCTGAAGTTTTGCCGGAAGATAAAGCTAATGAGGTTAAAAAACTGCAAAGTACCGGTAAAAAGGTCGCGATGGTTGGTGACGGGATAAACGACGCTCCGGCTCTGGCTCAGGCGGAGCTGGGAATTGCCATGGGCAGTGGAACTGATGTGGCCATGGAAACGGGGGGAATTGTGATTATTAAAAACGATCTTCGGGACGTGGTAAACGCCATCGATCTTTCCAAAGAAACCATGGGTAAAATTAAACAAAACATGTTCTTTGCGCTTTTTTATAATGTCATGGGCATTCCCATTGCCGCCCGGGTCTTTATGTTTGCCGGTTTAGTCCTAAAGCCGGAGTTGGCCGGGCTGGCCATGGCCATCAGTTCTATTTCTGTTGTTGGTAATTCCTTACTGCTTCGCCAGTTTCAACCGAATAAAAGAAATTATCTTTCCGCTCTGGCTCCGGCGGCGATGATTCTGGTCTTTACATTTCTATTTATCCAATTCGCCCGTTTTAGTTCCGCAGGAGCCATGAAATGAAAACCACGCTTGTCTACATCGGTTTCGCCTTTATCTTTGGAGTTCTTCTCGGGGGAATGTACACCAAGATCAGGTTTTTGGAAGCCGGCTATGGATCGCCGGTTAAAGCGGCCGCTGTCCAGCCCTCTCCAACACCCGCAGCACCCACGCCGCCAGCTCCATCAGGGCCAACAAGAGTTAACGTTGCCGTCACACCTGATGACCCGGTGAAAGGCAGTCCCAACGCCAAACTGACTATTGTGGAGTTTGGTGATTATCAGTGTCCTTTCTGCGGAAGATTCTTTGAGGATGTGGAACCACAGATAATCAAGGATTATGTCGACACCGGCAAGGCAAAGTTCGTCTATAAAAACCTGGCTTTTCTGGGCCAGGAATCGACTGACGCGGCCAACGCGGCTCTTTGCGCCAAAGAACAAAACAAATTCTGGGAATATCATGACAAAATCTACAGCAGTCAGAGCGGCGAGAATCAGGGGGTCTTTTCCGTTGCCAATCTGAAAAAATTTGCTTCTGACCTGGGGTTAAATACAACCAAATTTGATTCCTGTCTTAGCTCACAAAAATATAATGCTCAGGTCCAAGTGGATATTGCTGAAGCAAACAAAAACGGCTTCCAAAGCACGCCAAGTACGGCCATCGGCACGACGCCTTTGGTAGGAGCCCAGCCTTACGCCCAATTTAAGACGGCAATTGAGGCGGAATTAGCCAAACTGTAATGAATTGCTGCAACAAAGGAAAACAGCCGGCGGACAAATCCCGATGGTTTCTGGTTTGCGGCCTGTCGGTTTTGGCTTTGCTGGCGGCTGTTTTTATCTTCAAAATCAGCCCGCAAAACATTTTCTTCTACGGGATAATTCTTGCCTGTCCCCTGATGCATCTTTTGATGATGAAGGGTATGGGCCACGGGGACAAAAAGTAGTAAACTATTTTGTTGTTTTAATCAGCGTTTCTTTTCTCGCCTTCGTCCAGGATTTAACCTCAGCTTCGCGCCTCATAGTGGAATTTAGAGTGGGGTGTTTTTCAAAGTAAACCAGAGTTACGGGCCGGCGAAAGCGGGTGTATTTGGCTGACCGGGCTTTGCCGGAGTTGTGTTCGCTGATCCGTTTTTCCAGATTATTCGTCTGGCCGCAGTAAAGGGAGTTGTCCGCGCAGCGAAGGATATAAAAGAAATACATTACGTATTATAATATTTTCATATTTAATTCCCCAACTTCACCACTCCCTCCCGGCGCACTAGCGCGGTAAATGCTAACACGCTTCTAAGTATTTGCATAAACACGGTAATAAAGCCAAGAATTAATAAAGGTATTAAAAACACCGGGATAAGCGAGCCGGAATTATTAAATAATTCGTCAGTGAAAAATACTGTAACCAAAATGGCTGCCACAAGAATAAAGTGTTTGGAAACAAAACCCCAGCGTTTTTTGCTGCTTTTGCCGCGCAGACTTAGTACACTTTCATTTAAAACCATCAGAAAAGTGCAAAACACGTAGAACATTCCGCCGATACCGGTAGTGGGTAAGCCTGCGTTCATAAGTTAATGCCCTTTTTCATAAACGGTCAGTCTTTTACGCATAATAATTTCACTCCAGAATGCTTCCAGGATAAAGATGCAGTTAACAAACCGCAATACAAAAAAAGCCGGGAAGCTCACTGCCGCCTGGAAAATTTCCTTTCTTTCCCATGACTTGAAAAGAACCGGGATGGCCACCGCCGGCGCGTCGATTACGTAGATAAACAATAGCAGCGGGTTGGCATAGACGATAACCAAAAGCGGGGTGATAAACAGGTACGAGGCCGAGGCGACTACGGCATCCCATAAACCCACGGAGATGATTAGTCCCAGGTAGGGGAGTTTAATTACTTCCCAGGCGTGAAGTACCACGTTTTGCATAAAGCCGTGGGACCAGCGTTTTAATTGTTTGCGCATGAAATGAAAATTGTGGGGTTCGATCGGGTAGCTTACTGCTTCGGGAACAAATCTGACCTGATAGCCGGCATGATAAAAACTCCAGGTGAGATCCATGTCTTCGGCCATAGTCCGGGTCTGCCATCCGCCCATTTTTTTTAGGCTGGCGGTTCGATAGACGGAAAAACAGCCGGAAGAAATCAATGGTTTACCATAATAATTTTGGATAGGTTTGTAAAAAGTAAAAGCCAGAAGGTATTCAATATATCTACCTCTTTCCCACAGAGTGTTTTTATACCGGGGAATGACACTGCCGCATGCCGCGGCGACATTTTTGTCAAACAATGCCGGCAGCAATTTTTCGATACCATCCGGAGCAATAACCGTATCCGCGTCAATAGCCATAACATACTTGGTAGAAACCCGTATTAAGCCAAAATTTTGCGCCCCCGCTTTTGATCCGGTGTTTTTTGGCGGGCGAATTACCCGGGCGCCTGCCTTTCTAGCTACTTTAGCCGTAGCATCTGTCGAACAGTCGTCAATAACAATAACCTCTTCCGGCGGGGTAGTCTGGCCAATCAGACTTTTCACCGTATCGGCAACACTTTCGCTTTCGTTGTAGGCGGGAACGAGGATTGTCAAATTGCGGGCGGCCAGGATAACACTTCTCACGGTGGGAAGAGTATGGACCAGCTTATCAAAAAACCTATATAAATTTAGTATGGAACGGGTAAACTTCCTTAATATTGTTTGGCTGTATTGAAACAGAAACAAAGAAAGAAGAAAACTCAAGGATAGAAGAACTAGTTAGGTTTCGCCCAACTTCACTTGGTTTATATATTTTTGAAGAAGCTTTAAAACCATTTTAAAAATCGGCGAAAATTTTTCTCTTTTAAGTAACAGCAGCAATTCATTTTCCATTTCATTACTTCTTCTTACTTAGCAGGTTGGTCTGTCAAGTACCCACTTTTTTAGTTGAGCCTCTCTTTGCA
>CAYJLJ010000037.1:0-6287 GCA_964371135.1 uncultured Gammaproteobacteria bacterium
GCCCAGGGCTGGATCCCGACCAAACCACCCAATGGCTATAAAACGATTGGCGAAACTGGCCACAAGATCCACGTCGTCAATGAGGACACCGCCCCATTAGTTAGGAAAATGTTTGAGCTCTATGCCACTGGCAATTATTCAACTAAGAGGCTTGTCAAGAAAATGTACGATGAAGGCATGAGGTCCCAACTGGGACACAGACTGCCACACAGTCGGATCCATTCCCTACTACGCGATCCCTTTTATATCGGTAAAATTAGATGGAACAAAGAAGTCTGCGATGGTAAGCAGGAACCGCTCATCAGCGTCGAACTATTCAATAAAGTCCAGAATATGCTCACCAGTAAGACCACTCCCAAGTACCGTAAACACAACTTCCTTTTTAGAGGACTGATTAAATGCGCCAGTTGTCACAATTCAATCACTTTCGAGATCGCCAAAGCCCAATATATTTATGGCCACTGCAATCATTATCACGAATGTCCGCAGACAACTTGGGTGAAAGAAGACGAGGTAGAGGCTCAACTTATAAGTGGTTTTGAAAATTTGAGAATCAAGAACAGTCGAATTACCGACTGGCTCAAGAAGGCACTCAAGGAAAGCCACCAGGACGAACTTCAATACCATAACGACACTGTCGGAGAGCTTCACACCCGCTACGAGGCAATTCAGAAGCGAATGGGCAAGTTGTACGATGATAAGCTCGATGAAAAGATCACCCCAGACTTTTATAGCCGGAAATTCAAACAATACTCAGACGAGAAAGACGAAGTAACCGAGTCCATCAAGAAACACTCCAATGCCAGCACCGGCTTCTTAAATCTTGGAGTCAGCATTTATGAACTCTCCCAGAGAGCCAAAGAGATTTATTTAACAGCCAAGGGTAAAGACATGGTGGACGAGCAACGAGCACTGATAAGGTTTGTCTTCGGGTCATTAACAGTAGACGAGGGAAAGCTTAGTTACACCTACTCAAAGACCTTTAAAATCCTCTCTGAAGCGGTAACAGAAACGAATGGTCCGAAAGTGGAAAAAATCGACGACTTGGAAAATGGAAAATTCGAACTTACAAAAAAGCCCTACAGTTCAATGCAAAAGGACGCTTTGTTGCCTATGCGTCCCATCTGGCTCCCCCGCGTGGACTCGAACCACGAACCATCATCTTAACAGGATGCCGCTCTACCATTGAGCTACAGGGGATTATTTATTAAATTTTTTAATGTACTCTCTACCTCGGTAACTTTTTAGCTGTTTTTCTCTTGTTCTCGCTTCAGATCTAGTACTAAACGTTTCCGTGTGAATTAATTCCCATATTCCTGAAAATCTTGACGTATAACTATTTTTGAAAAATCCTGAATTATGTAATTTTAATCTTTTGTCGACGTCGTCAGTCTCTCCAATATAAATTTTATTGTGGTTCCTATTATAAATCGCGTATACAAAATTCATAATATTGCGCTCTACCTCCGCCAGCCGGCGGAGAGCTACAGGGGATTATTAAGTTGTAAATGTTCAAGTCTCTAGGCTGAATTTTACCACAAAAAGCAATTTGGGATGTGACCCGGATTGGAAACTCTATTATTGTTTGCTTACACGCCTCTGTTTGCTTTCTGTTAGCTTCACTCTAAACTCAAAGCTTGAAAGGAGGCGAATAAAGCGATGACCCGATACAAACATCGGGGAAGAGACGCAACTTGGGGAAGAAGTCCTGACTCGTCCGGTTTGACCCGGGAAGAGAGGGAAGATTTGGCGACGGAGGGAAACAGAAGCCAAACAGCGCAAGAAGACAGGAAAAAAACTGGTAATGGGCAGACAACATCCGCCAACCGGCGGACCGCCAACCAGTCATAAATAGTTCCAGAAGGCAAACCGCAGCCTTGTCTTCTGGGTTCTGGACCCTCTGTTTTAGGAAGCAAAATCATATGTCACTGAAATTTCTCTTACACTGGTTAGCTATGGCGGGGATCTCCTTTATTCTTTTGCGCTTTATGACCACATCAAAGCCTCTGCTAAGCCCGTAGACATAGTGGGAAATTTGGTCTCATAGACGAAGTGCGTGAGAGATAGGGTTTATGATTGCCAACCTGGGGTTTGCGCGGCCGCGAAAAAATCTAGTAAGGTTGACTTTATTTTTTGTGCCAAAGTTGCGCTATCGCTTAAAGTTGGCACAGAGCAGTGGGGGAAAAAGATTAAAGACTCTCCGTGCTAGCAGCAATCTCCCGGAAGAACCCCCCCTTTTGATAAAGAAAAAAAGTTTTCGTGAATTTCCCCGTAAACATGTCGTAATTTCTTACCCAAAGTTCACCGCCACCAAAACCAAAATCCCTTTTGGTGGGGCCAACGAAAGTTCGGTTATACTCTTTTTCATCAAAACGGAATGGCACAAAAACAAATTTTTCATTTTCAAAATCAATCTTTGCCACCTTAAGAAAATTCGCGTTGCAGATGAAATAGGACAGAATTAAAAATTCTCCACGAACCCCGTCGCCGTCCATATCATGGAGTTGGTAATAGCTGAAATCATAGTCCGGCTGTTTGCCCAAAGCCAGGGCTGTTGGGGTTAGGAAAAGTTTGTCTTTTACTACGCCATTAGTATCGCGAATGGTCGCTACCGCTGCTCCGCCATAATCAACAAAAAATGGTGTCGCGCAAGATAGCCCTTTGGTTAACGGAACTTGGTCTTCCTCATGGATCTTAACTTCGATCTTTAAAATGCCGATTCCTTTAAGAGGAATTAAGTCTTGGTAAACAAGAACTAACCCGGATTCCATCTCGTCCTGCGCGTTAATCTTTTCTTCTGGTAATTCAGAAGCCGTTTGCTTTTCCTGTTCTCTTAGCGGTGACAAATAGGTTATAGTCTGTTCCCCCTTTCGTCCCAGCTTTACTATAAATATAAGCATCAGTACGGCCGCGATTGTGAGTAAGATGATTGTCTTATGTTGTGCCGCCCAAATCATCGGTTCCAAAAAGTTGAGAATATACTCTATAGAACAAATCTGCTCCCTCTATATGAGATGTGTAGTGATAAAAAGCTGCGGTTGCACGGTTGAGGACGCGAATTTCTCCGTCGTCGACGCCATCAACAACAAAAGGTGGCCCTTCTACTTCATAAAACCAATTTCTAAAAGAAATGTAGCCGGATTTTATTTGCTGCAGGAAGCCTTTATATTCAACAAGCGTTTCTTTGTCAGTTTTTCCTACACCTAACGCCCAATCGTATTGATCCTGCGTGGGATTTATTGATTCATCGCCCATAACAAGATGGCCCTCAATTTGCAGTTTACATAAAATTACTTTGGGATTTACCCCAAATTCGACAGCATATTTTTTAATCAAGAAGGACGCTTTCTTCCCATCAAATATTCGATAATAAAGATGGTTTGGGTATTTTTCCCCGTGTAGTTTTAAAAACTCTTCAATCTCCTCCTCTGTTAAAGACTCATCATTAATAAATGCCGAGTCTTTTATCAAATAAACGGGATTAAACTTGTCTTTCAGTATTGGTGAGTCCGGGACTAGTGGATGGTGTTCAAAAATTAGTTTAATTTCTTTTAGCGCCGGTTTCCGGTCAGAAAACAGTTCTAAAAAGTGTATGCCTTTTCCAAATTTAACTTCCTTGCGAAAAATTCCTGCTTTGCCCTTTAAATTAAAGCCGCAAAAATAAGAATGTTGATGCCTGTTAGTTTCCTTTTTTTGTGTTTGCCCGTCGATAACTATTTTTAAGTCATCGTCGTCATTGCCTGTCGAAACGATACCGGCGCTAGCCCCAATAGTAACTTCAGTAAACGGCTGGTCTATAGAAGTTATTGTTAGCCAAGAATAATAGTTTTCCTCTTCGGCTTGTATGTTCCAGTAAAACGCAATTCTTTCTGGAGAAGTCAATGTCTCAACTTCCAAACTTTTCAAATAGGCAAAACGTTCTGGAATAAATTTAATTTCGTGTTTGCCTTTTTTCAGATGCAGAACAAAAATAATAGTTTTAGTTCGGCCCAGCATTTTTGTTCCAGAAAAAGAGGAGGGAGAATTAAAAGGAAAATTTAAGTTGTCAATTTCTAATCTTAAATCTTCATCACCAAGATGAAGGTTAAAAATATCCTCCAGGATACTGCTGATTTTCAGCCACCATTTATTTTTCCAGCCAGGTTTACAGGAGGCCTTAACGGTTATGGCATAGACGCCGTCAGTTTGTGCTTCAAATGGCAAGACAAGCGGTGCGCTAATTTGTTTTTCGAACTTTTCTAACATAGCGAAGGCGTATATATGTTTTGGTGCCCGTATTATCAGTATGTCAAATCGCATAAATTAAATCAATCAAGTTAATTTCGGAGGAACTTTGTGCCAAAGTCACGCTATAGCTTAAAGTTGGCGTCAGCCCAGACGGAATGGAATAGTGGCGGACAGTGTGATCTTGACGGCGGTGAATGAAAACGGGGATAATGACATGGTGAAGTATCCTTCCCGCCGGCGCAAGAATCTGTTCTTATTAGTTTTAAGTGTTGTTATAGCCGTGATCCTGGCCAGACAGGATTTTGTCCGGGAAGCGATTCTCTCCAGCGGGGACTTCGGTTATCTTAGCGCCTTTGTGGGCGGACTTCTGTTTTCTTCATCTTTTACCGTGCCGTTTAGCTACGTAATGTTTGCAACTTTGGCGGATAAATTCCCCATTTTGGTGGTCGGCCTGATTGGAGGACTTGGCGCCATGGCCGGAGACCTGCTTCTTATGCGGCTTTTCCGCGACGAAATTGTCCGCGATCTGGAGCCAATTTATGATCAGCTGGGGGGCGGCCATTTGCGAAAAATCCTCCACACAAAATATTTCAGCTGGACACTGCCGATTATTGGGGCGGTAATTTTGGCCTCGCCGCTGCCCGATGAGATCGGTATTAGCCTTTTGGGCATGAGCCATCTTTCAACAGGGAAATTTCTGGTGATTTCGTTTATTATGAATAGCCTGGGAATTCTAATTATTACTTTACTAGGGTCTCTTTTATGAAGCCGCTTGGGATAAAAGCCATGCCGGCGCCGCTGTCATTTTTGTCTTTGATTGGGCCAAGTTTTGTTCTTTTAGGCTTGGGATTAGGCAGTGGGGAACTTATTCTCTGGCCATATTTAGTGGCCAATTGGGGATTGGGGATCATCTGGGGCGCGGTTTTGGGCATCGTTTTCCAATTCTTTTTAAATATGGAAGTCGAACGTTATGCTTTGGTAAACGGGGAAAGTGTCTTTGTGGGCCTGGCGAGAAAAATCGGCATGATGGCGCCGGTCTGGTTTTTAATTTCTACTTTACTTCCCTGGATGTGGCCGGGAATTATCACTTCGTCGGCAGGGATAATAAGCCAAACTTTGGGAATAAGCGAGCCGCGCTACATCGCTATCGGGCTTTTACTTTTAATCGGGGTAATTTTAACTCTGGGTCCGGTACTTTATAAAACTGTCGAGCGGCTGCAAAAGATCCTGATTTTAATTGGCGTTCCGTTTATTTTCCTGCTGGTTTTTGTCTTAGCCGATCGTGCAGACTGGCAGGCATTAGTTTCTGGTTTGGCGGGGATTGGCCGGGGTTACCAATTCTTGCCCGAAGGCATCGCCCTGTCGTCTTTTCTGGCGGCTTTTGCCTATTCAGGCGCGGGAGGAAATCTCAATTTGGCCCAGGCGTTTTATGTCAAAGAAAAAGGGTACGGCATGGGAAAATATTCCGGCCGGATTACCAGTCTTTTAACCGGCAAAGCGGAAGCCGTTTCCCTGGAAGGAAACACTTTTGATGTGAATCAGTCCAATTTGGCTGTGTATCGCCATTGGTGGAAACTGGTAAATATCGAGCATTTTATTGTTTTTGCCGTAACCGGCGCGGCCACCATTTTGCTCTTGTCTCTTTTATCTTTCGTAACAGTTTTTGGCCAGCCAGATCTGACCCGGGGGATCAGTTTTCTTTTCGTCGAATCGGCAGAAATTTCCGCCCGCTTATCCGGCGGCGTCGGCATGCTATTTTTAGTGGTAGTGGCAGTAATGCTTTTTGCTACCCAATTAACGGTTTTAGATGCTACAAGCCGGATTATGGCGGAAAACATAGCTATTCTTTTACACCGGCATTTTCCCATAACACACCTGGCCAAATATTTTTATGCTGTTTTATGGCTGCAGATTTTAGCCGGAATAATTATCCTGCTGGCGGGTTTTTCTGAGCCGCTCTCGCTTTTAACTACGGGGGCCATTCTTAACGCGGCAGCCATGTTTGTTTCCGTGGGCCTGGTAGTCTGGCTAAATCTCACCTCTTTGCATCACCACTTGCG
>CAYJLJ010000038.1:0-4169 GCA_964371135.1 uncultured Gammaproteobacteria bacterium
GGAGAGATAGTCCGTCGTCAGCCCCGGAAAGCTCCAGGCGCTGATCGAGACCTGGGGAAAATATAGTGTCAGGAGATATAAAATTCCTCCGTCAATCAGAAGGTCTATCAGTCCCAAAGTCAAAAAATTCAGGGCCCCCAGAAAAATCTTCAAAACCGGCTTCAAAACAAGATGCAGAGCCGTAAACCCCGCGCCGACGATTAATAGAGACTTCCAGCCTTCAGCTACCTGAAACCCGCCAATATATTGTGCCGCCACCCACAGGGCGAAGATATTAATAAGATAGTTTCGGACTAAAGACTTAATCATTGTGTCATTCTGGGCGGCTCCAAAATCTCTAATTCATGATAGCATTTTTTTACTGCGCAGTAAAAAATGGTACTTGCGGCTAAATCTGTGAGCTTCGTCACGAAGTCTTTGGAGTAAGTGTAATGCGGGAGAGTCCAAAGGTAAATTGATTTCTTTACCGTCATCGGTATAAATAGTTTCTTGTTTTTTTGCTAACGCGATTACCTTCAAGAGAGGTGGTCTCTTGAAGCTAAGATGCCCCCTGCCACCGTCAATTACAAACAAATCCGGAAGGGGAATGTCTGATTTTAAACGACGGGCGATCATTTCAGAAAGCATGGCATAATCATCCGGAGAGTTTTTAGTATTAATTTTGTATCTTCGGTAAAATTTTTTAACCGGCTCTCCGTCAATAAACGTAACCTGCGCTCCGGTTGCCTGTTTTCCGGAAGTATTGGAAATATCATAGGCTTCAATCTTTTTTAGATTAGGAATTTTCAGCAGTTCTCCTAACCGGCTGACTTCCTCGTTTCTCCTGTCCTGAACTAAATTCGGATTTTGCTCATACTGCCATGGTTGATTTTCTCCCGAGGTAATATAAGCAATTTGGTCAAGCTTTCTTTTGATTTCCGCTGCCTTCTCAAAATTTTGGGCTTTTGAAAAGACGCGCATTTCTTTTTCCAATTGCTTCTGAACGCTGGTTCTTTTGCCTTCAAGAAAACCAATCAGATATTTATGATTGGTTTTTAAATCCGGGCAGGGACAAAGTCCTAAGTGGGAATAAAAACATCTTTCGCCGGGCTTGTGCCTGGTACTGGCATAGGGAAAAATTTTGCGTAAAAAGCGGAGTAAGCCGCGGATGTCGCTGCCGGTGGGATATGGGCCAAAATATTTTGCTTTAGGGTTTGATTCTTCCCGAACTACCCGAACAAGATCCGTAATTTCAATTAATGGGAAGTTCTTTCCGTCCTTACCTGCAATGTTGTAGTGAGGTAAATGTTTTCTAATCTGATTTGCTTCCAATAGAAGTGCATCGACTTCACTGGCTACTTCAATAAAACTGAAATCAGCCGCTTCATGTATCATGGCGTCTGTTTTCGGCAAGAGTCCCTGCCGAAAATAGGATCCGACCCGGTCACGAAGGGATCTCGCCTTACCGACGTAAATGATCTTTCCCGTCCGGTCCTTGAAAAAGTAGACTCCGGGCGATTTGGGCAATGATCGATATAATTCCAAGGGAGAATAAAATTACAACCGTTAACAGGAAATTGTTTTTAAAAAAAGGTTTAATGTTTGTCCGGTACTCTCTTTCTTCCTGCGCAAAGTTGAGCTTAATTATATCACTGCCTGTGGTGTCCCAGGGGGCGGAAAGAATTTTGAAACGGACGGCCTGGGAAGAAAAAGGGGGCATGGGGTTCGCGGCCAGAGAATTGGCCTGCATTTTCAATGTCCGGCCGTTCAGCTCCACCACGTCGCCGGCAAAACTGGTCGGGCCGTAGTTTTCCACAAAAATTGTCGCGGAGGCAGGAAACCCGGCCACAATTTCCCGGGGAACATCAACGCGAAGACCGACTTTAGGTCTTTGCACAGTGTCCAGATCATTTTCCACAGGAATGAGACTAAACTCCGGCTTAAAATATTTTGGCGAATTAATCGCCAGGGTCAGATGGTCAAAACCGGCCGGATTTTCCGGCCCGGCAATCCAGACGGCACTTTTTGGATCATAAATTTCACTGCGGTGGTCCAAAGTTCCTGCCGCCGTCAGTCCCGCGACTTCACGGGTAGCGGCCGCGGGAAACGAAACTATTCCAATGGGGCGAAAGTTGGCGGCGCTATAAACGGCGGCACGGCCCGCGGCGTTAACCTTCAGTCTTGAAGCCGGACCAAGTTGATAAACTGCTTTCCAGTTGCCGTCAGAATCGATGGTGACATTAATCGGCCGGGGAGAAATATCATCCAGAAAAATCTTCTGATAAGCCGTGTCCGGAGGCAGGTTGATTTCCAGCCTCACGGGATAAAGTTTGGGATTATAAAGATTGTAAGAAAGCTTAAATTCAAAAGCCTGATAAGAGGCTTCAAGACCCGAAGGATCATAAACAGCTGTGATTGCCGGACCTTTCAGATCGGCATTAGTCCAGATGCGGCCTCCTGTGGCCGGTTTGGGATCCAAAATAACCTCTTTTCCGAAACTTTTCGGCACAGAAAGATTAATATGAAAGCTTTGCAGACCTTCAACTTCCGCCGGTCTAGGGACAGAAATTTCCCAAAGACGGCCTGTTTTTTTGACAATTGCCGAAGATTGATAGGACAAAATCCAGGAAAAAGTTTTGCCCACGCCCACAGTGTCCCGTGGTAATTTAATATGCAGTTCTTTGTCCGGATCGGATCCCGTGACCTCGACCGGCAAAAGACCGTTTTGATTGAATGCCCGAAAATTAGTAATCCCGGAAACGCCCGGTTTGGTCACATATTCATCCGGGGCGAACTGCGAGGTGAGATTCGTTAAATAGAAATTTTGGGTCACCAGCGCCTGGCCGGTGTCGGAGATTTGGTAGGTGACATCGGTTGTGACTTCAAACCTTGGAGATGCGGCAACGATTTTCTTTGGCGTAAGAATTATAAAACCTATAAGGCTTATAAAACTTATAATGGCTACAATTTTTTTTGACATCACAAATACCTCCCGGTCCAACTTTCCTTCACTTTAGAAATTTCTTCCGGTTTACCTGTGGCAACGACTTTTCCGCCGTTTTCGCCGCCTTCCGGCCCGAGGTCAATAATATGATCCGCGTTTTTAATCACATCCAGATTATGTTCGATAACCACAACCGTGTTTCCCTTGTTCACCAGGCTTTGAGAACCCACAGCAGTTTTTCCAGATCCGCAAAATGCAAACCGGTTGTTGGCTCGTCCAGAATGTAAATGGTTTTTCCTGTGGCCTTCTTGGACAATTCCGTAGCCAATTTGACTCTTTGGGCTTCTCCTCCGGAAAGAGTCGGGGCCGGCTGGCCAAGTTTAATATAGCCCAAACCCACATCATTCAAAGTCTGCAGCTTTTACCGAAGAGCGGGAACGGGATTAAAAAATTACAAAGCGTCTTCCACCGTCATGTCAAGCATCTCGGAAATGTTTTTATTCTTGTAGAGAACTTCCAGCGCTTCCTGGTTATATCTTTTTGCGCGGCAAACTTCGCAATCAACATAAATGTCAGGCAAAAACTGCATCTCAATTTTGTTTTGCCCCTCACCCTGACAGGCTTCACAGCGGCCGCCCTTAACATTAAAACTGAACCGTCCGGCGTTATAGCCTTTAAGGCGGGCCTCTTTGGTCATGGCAAAAAGTTCCCTGATGGGTGTAAAAGCCCCGGTATAGGTGGCGGGATTTGATCTTGGGGTTCGGCCGATGGGGGACTGATCAACCAGAATAACTTTGTCCAGATGCTCTGCTCCCAAAAGGCCATCGAAATTGCCAGGCTTGTTTTTGTGTGCCGGAAAAAACCTCCGGGCCAGGGCGTGATATAAAATGTCATGAATTAGAGTTGACTTCCCTGATCCCGAAACTCCGGTAACAACTACCAGTTTCCCCAGGGGAAACTCGACCGTGATATCCTTCAAATTATGTTCCCGCGCTCCGGTTAAAGTTAGTTTGTCATTGCGAGGAGCCGTAGGCGACGAAGCAATCTCCCTCTGCCCATTAGGGATTGCTTCGCTTACGCTCGCAATGACGATTTGTTTTTTTCCACTCAGATATTTCCCGGTTAGCGATTTTGGGTCTTTTTTAATTTGAACAGGTGTGCCGAAAGCTATAATATTTGGGCCCTGCTCCCCTGCCCCCGGGCCCAAATCAAAAATATAATAAAATTTTTAAATCATTTAAAGGTG
>CAYJLJ010000038.1:4179-6280 GCA_964371135.1 uncultured Gammaproteobacteria bacterium
GTGATATCCTTCAAATTATGTTCCCGCGCCCCCGTTAATACTAATCTTCTTTCTTTTTCCTCTTCCCCATTTTCCAATATCCTTTCCTGAGCCGCACTACTCACTACTTTTGTCTGATCTAACTCTATCGTCTTTCGTCCGGATAAATACTTTCCGGTAATAGAATTCCCGTCCTTTTTAATCTGGGCCGGTGTGCCGAAATCTATAATATTTCCCCCATGCTCCCCTGCCCCCGGTCCAAAATCAAAAATATAATCCGCTTTTTCCATCATTTCCCGGTCGTGTTCGACAACGATCACCGTGTTTCCCAGATCCCGCAGCCGTTCCAAGGTGGTGATCAGGCGGTTATTATCCCGCTGGTGCAAGCCAATTGACGGCTCATCCAAAACATAGAGGACCCCTGAAAGACCTGACCCGATCTGGGACGCCAGCCGGATTCTTTGGGCCTCTCCCCCGGCCAGAGAATTGGCATTTCGCCCAAGGGTCAGATAGTCAAGGCCAACATCAATTAAAAATGTCAGTCTTGAAATTAACTCCTTCAGAATTGGGGTGCTAATCTGATTTTCTCTTAAGTTACTTAAGCTGCTTAAGTCTTTTAAAAATCTTAATGTCTCTTCCACGCTTTTTTGCGTAACCTGGAAAATGTTTTCGTCTTTAATCGTCACTCCCAACGCTTCCGGTTTTAGCCTGGCTCCAAGACAGTCCGGGCACGGCTCATTGCGCATATATTTTTCAATGTCCTGCCGGCGCCATTCGCTTTCCGTTTCCCCGTAAAGTCTCTCCATCCGCGGAATTACTCCTTCAAATTTTTCATAAAAGCTGGTCATCCGTCCTTCCCGGTTGGTCCCGGTGACATAAACCTCTTCTTCTCCCGTGCCATACAAAATCCTATCCAGATCCTCTGTTTTCATCCGTGCAATCGGGATATTAAGACGAAACTTATATTTTTCGCCGACCGCCCGGATCATGCGCATAAACCACGTGTCATGTTCAATTTCGTTTCCCATGGGCATTATGCCCCCTTCCAAAACAGAAAGATCCGGATTAATCACTAAATCCCGGTCAATTTTCAACAGATATCCAAGTCCGGTGCATTTGAGGCACGCTCCCTGCGGAGAATTAAACGAAAACAGCCGCGGTTCAATTTCCGAAAGGGATATATTACAAACGGGGCAGGCAAATTTTTCGGAAAACAAATGATCTTCCATTTTCGTTGGCTTGTCAGGAAACTCCAGACTGGCATCCAGAACAACGCTTGCAATCAGTTCCCCGTCTGCAAGTTTGAGGGCTTTCTCCACGCTTTCGCGCAACCGGCTAGTGTCTGTAGTATATTTATCAATCACCGCCTCAATATTGTGTTTGTTTGTTTTAATTAAAACTAAATCGTCATCAAGATCAAAAATTTGGCCGTCAATCCGGACTTTAGTTAAACCTTTAGACCTTAAACTTTTAAATAGTTCCGTGTATTCACCCTTCCGGCCGCGAACCACGGGTGCCAAAATCAGGAAACGTCGTTGTTTTTTCCCTGGAACCTGACCACTAGAACCTAGAACCTCTATTTGTTCCACAATTTGATCCACCGTCAGATGTTCAATTTCCCGGCCGCAATTGGGACAATGGGGATGGCCGATTCTTGCGTAGAGTAGCCGGAGGTAGTCATAAATTTCCGTGATCGTCCCGACGGTTGACCTGGGATTGTGAGAAGTTGATTTTTGGTCGATCGAAATTGTGGGAGACAGGCCCGTAATGTTGTCCAAATCGGGCTTATCCATCACCCCAAGGAATTGCCGGGCGTAGGAACTTAAGCTTTCAACGTAGCGCCTTTGGCCTTCGGCATAAATGGTGTCAAATGCCAGTGAGCTTTTCCCGCTGCCGGACACCCCGGTAAAAACTACCAGTTTATTTTTGGGAATTTCCACGTCAATATTCTTGAGATTGTGCTCTCTGGCTCCCTTGATGACAATATTTTCGTTCATAGTTTTTCCACGCAAAATGTCCCGCATCGCGGGGATTCGGTTTCCCGAACCAACTTGAATTATAGCATTGGGGTGAATTCTAATGTGAATCCGAACACTTTGGTGTTTGCAGGTATTTTAACTCT
>CAYJLJ010000039.1:0-6239 GCA_964371135.1 uncultured Gammaproteobacteria bacterium
GTAGTCCAACAGTTCTTTGGCATATCTTGGGCCATTTTTAAAATCGGGCGTTCCGTCATTTTTTTCCTGCCGGCTGCTGATTGTTTTTATCAAACCACACTCTAAACATTTTTCCAAAAAATAATCATCCCCTTTCAAAAATTCCCCCCACTTTTTTCCCTCGCAAACCGGACATTTTATTTTTCCCATAACTTGATGATACAATATAAATTGTATTAAACTTCTTTTAACTTCTGCCGGGTTTACGAAAAAAAAGCATTTAAGTGGAAAAAATTTAACTGACCCCTAACCTGCTACTTACTCATATTGGGATTATATGCCACCTCTAAAATCATCCCGTCCGGGTCGTAAAAGTCGACGGTATAATAACCCGGGGCATAGTTTTCCATGCCGATTGGCCCGCCAAAAATTTTCCCTCCGGCTGAAAGAAGCCACTGCCCCACCTCATCCACTTTTTCCCGGCTATCCGCCTGAAAACACAAATGGTGAACACCCAGGGACAAAATTCTAGATGTGGATTTTTCCTCGCGCAGATATAGCTGCGATTGGTCGCAAGCCCAGGCATTATCCATCACCTTTTTCCAGCCCACCATTTGAAGAAGTTTTCCATAGAATTTTTGCGACCTGTCAAGATCCGAAACCCAAATTTCAATGTGATTTATGCAGGCAGCCATTCATCCCTTGTACCACAAAATTAAAAGAATATGGTAATATTGCCCCCGTCTGTCCAAATTACTGTTAGTCCTGGCTGCGCTGCTTCTGTTCCTTTCTCACCCAAAGGAAAACCTGGCGTCGGCAACAGCTATCCGGACCGCCCCCGTTGTTTCTTACCGCCTGACGATTCCATCAATAAATCTGGAAACCCCCGTAATCCCCACCGGTTTAAATTCGCAAAAAATCCAGGAGGTGCCTGAAACCATTGCCGGCCTGTATGAATTCGGGGCAAAACCGGGGGAGCGGGGAACCGCTGTTTTGGTCGGCCATACGCCGGGTGTTTTTTCCAATTTAACCCGGCTAAAAAATGGTGACAGAATTTTTCTTAACGGCCACACCTATCAGATAAACAATATTATTATTTACAAAACAGCCGCTTTTCCCACCAAAGAAATTTATGGGCCGGGGAACGGATTTGGTTTAAATATCATCACTTGCCACGGCGCCGGTGAACGCCTGGTTATCTTCTCTAACATGATCCTTACCAGAGGTTAACCCCAAAATTTCCTCCCAGCCTATTATCGAAAACCCGAAAGGGTAGTTGTTTATACTGTTCTTTCTGATAAACTGGAAGGGTGAAGTCTTTTATCCGCCTGCTATTGTGGATTAGCCTTTGTTTAGGGGTGGGTTTTGTTGGATCAATTTTTACGGTTTCTTCCATTCCCACCTGGTACGCCGGGCTTAACAAGCCTCTTTTCAGTCCTCCAAACTGGATTTTTGGCCCGGTGTGGACCTTGCTTTATATTCTTATGGGGATATCCGCCTATTTATATAAAAAAGTTAACCGTTATTTTATTGTCCAATTGGTTTTGAATTTTTTCTGGTCAATTATTTTCTTTTATCTGCACCAACCACTACTGGCTTTTATTGAGATAGTTTTTTTATGGATCTTTATTTTCCTGACAATCAAAGACTTCTATAAAAAATCCCACCCGGCGGCCTATTTATTAATTCCCTACCTCGCGTGGGTCTCCTTCGCCTCCATTCTTAACCTGGCCGTGGTTTGGCTAAATCCATAGTTTTAATTTTATTGCAACCTCCGGTCGCGCCGTTTTGCAACTTTCTTGATCCGGCGAAGAAAGTTGCGCAAAGAAGCCGGCCCCGAGAGCCTGTCAGACAAAAGATCGGCTCAGTCGGCAGAAAAAATTTCATCTTCATGTTCGAATGGAGCATTCCAGAGAAATTTTTTCCTGGTCTTCACCTGACTTTTGTGTCTTCGGGCTCTAAGGGGGCCCGCACAAAAGAAAGGACTATTAGGGGCCGGGCACCGGGTGCCCGGCCTTCATCATTCTTCGTTTCTGAAAAGAACAAGCCGGGCGGCCACAGGCCACAAATAATTAAGGTAATCAGATTATTTCTTCTGAAAAATTCTTGATAAGTTTTTTTCGGATCAGGTTACCAGACAACAGTTTCTTTGGAAATAAGTTTTGTAGCGAAAACCCCAGTTCCTTCAACTTGGCTGTTCTTAATTTGAGTGTCTTTGTGAAGCATGAATTTATTTTTAAATCAAAAAAGTTTCCTTGCTAAATAATATCTGGCAAGTGTATCCGCAGCAATAGTTTGAAAAGAGGTATTTTGGTCAAGATAAAGTGTGTATCTTCGTGGTAGCCAAGTTTTATGCTCTTTCCAAAGTTTTTGTAATGTTTCTTCCGGTAAATTTTCTTTAACCCAACTAAGTGCGGATATTTTTAATTTATTATAAAAATCAATATCAGTACCAAGTATTTCTGTCTCTCTTTTAAGCCAATGATTTAGCAATTTGCGGGGGATAAATCTTTCGTATTCATTATTTATTAAAAATCCAATTAATCTTTGAAAATCTTTAATTGAAGCCATTTCCGGAAGTTCATGGGAAATTATGTCCCTAGTCATTTTCAAATCCGCCGAAACTTCCGTATGACCAGGCAATCCTGCTAATTTTTGAGCCATATCTGTTTCAAACTTTTCTCTGACCTGTTGCCAATTTACTTTATCCATAGATCTATTTGATTATAGCAAGAAGAACAAAAGATTTTTGAAGCCTTGGACTAAAAAAGGGCTACATCCAAGATCCTTCTTGACAGCCACCCCCGAAACCTGATTCACTAAAAGCATGATTAAACATATCAAAAAGGCCATGTGCAAACTCGGCCTGCACGCATGCTGCGGCAAAGCCTGCTGCACCAAGCCAAAAAGTAAAAAAAGGAAATAGGCTAATCCTCAGCCATTTTTCAGACTCCGAGGTATAATCGGGCTGTGCGTATCCTAGTTGTTGAAGACGAACATAAAATTGCCCAATCCATTAAAAAAGGCCTGGAGCAGGAATCTTTTGCCGTGGATCTTGCCTATGAGGGCAATGATGGTTATGACCTGGCGGCTGGCGAAGATTACGACGTCATTATTCTTGACCTGCTTCTTCCGGGTTTAAGCGTAATCGAAATCTGCAAAAAATTGCGCGGCGAAAACATTCACGCCCCGGTTTTAATTCTCACTGCCAAAGGCCAACTCGAAGATAAAGTTGACGGTCTTAACTCCGGCGCTGATGATTATCTGACAAAACCTTTTGCTTTTGAAGAACTATTAGCCAGAATTAAAGCCCTGTCCCGTCGACCAAAAAATTCGACGGGGACTAGTCTAGGAATAGAAGACCTGTCACTTGATACTTTGTCCTATGAAGTCAGAAGGGCCGGAAAAAAAATAACCCTTTCGAACAAAGAGTACTCGCTTATGGAATATCTACTTCGTCATCCCAACCAGACCTTGTCTAAAGAACAAATCATTGGCCATGTTTGGAACTATGATGCCGACGTTTTGCCCAACACGGTGGAAGTCTATATTGGTTATCTGCGAAATAAAATTGACAGGCCCTTTTCAGACCGGCCAACCTTGATTCAAACCATCAGAGGTTTTGGCTATAGATTAGGAGAGCAAAACTAATGTTCCATTCCGCCAGAATTAAACTGACCGTCTGGTATCTGCTGATTATTATGGTCATTACTATGGCTTTCAGCCTGGTAGTCTATCGGGTCAGTGTTTCCGAATTAAACCGGCTGGAACGAGCGGTCCGGACCCGCTCTGAGCGCCAGTTTGACCGGGTTTTGTTCCCCCCACCGCCGTTTATTGCTCCCGAACTGATTGAGGAAACCAGACAGCGGATTGTGCTCCTTTTGGGCCTGATTGATCTGGGAATTTTGGGAACCTCGGCTGTCGCCGGCTATTTTCTGGCCAGCCGGACTCTCCGGCCCATTCAGGAAATGGTTGATGAGCAAGGCCGGTTTATTTCCGATGCTTCTCACGAGCTGCGCACCCCCTTAACTTCTCTCAAAACCGCAACGGAAGTTTATCTGCGCGGCAAAAAACACACCCTGAGAGATGCGGACGAGCTGATAAGCAGCAATCTGGACGAAGTTAACAGCCTTCAGTCTCTCTCGGACAACCTCATTAAACTGACCCAGTTTGGCAGAAACGGAAACGCCCTTTTGGAAACAGTGACGGTCGCAGCCATTAGCGAAGAAGCGGTGAAGAAGGTGGCAGGCCTGGCCAAAAGTAAACACATTCAAATCGTTAATCAAACCGGAGGCGAAAAGCTCCGCGGCCATGAACAGAGTTTAACCGAGTTAATTGTTATCCTTTTGGACAATGCCATTAAATATAGCCCGAAAAATACTGCGGTAACCCTTTCTTCAAAATCAATGGATCACTCGGTAGAAATTAACGTTTCGGATCAAGGTGTAGGCATAAGCTCTCAAGATTTGCCCCATGTTTTTGACCGCTTTTATCGCGGCGACAAATCCCGGCAAAAAACCAATATTCCCGGTTATGGTCTGGGGCTGGCCATCGCTTCCCAAATTATCACAAAACACCACGGCACGATTCTCACTCAAAGCCAACCCGGCAAAGAAACGACTTTTATCATCAATTTGCCCCGATAGTGTAAAATGGCGTCTCTTAAGCCTATTCTCAGGAATTAATCATAATGTGGGCCAAAGCATGAAGAAACTTTTTGCATATTTGAAAAAACATAAGGTTTTAAGTTTGGTTGCCGCCATTATTTTTGTAGCCGGCATTTTTTTGATTCGCCAACGAGTCAGCGCTGCCCCTCAAACGGCTGCGTTGCAAACTGCCATCGTCGAACGCGGGACATTAGTGGTGTCTGTCTTTGAATCGGGAGCAATGGCTTCGGCCAACCGGCTACCCGTTACAACTCAGGCCAGCGGTCAAATTAAACAAATTTTTGTTAAGAATGGCGAGGCGGTTTCTGCCGGACAGAATATTTTGGAACTTTCCCTAGACCAAACCGGCCAGCAACGTAGCGCTTCCGCCTGGTCTTCGTATCTTTCCGCGCAAAATAGTCTTAATAGCGCCCAGACTAATCTCTGGAGCCTGCAAAATACTCTTTTTGTGACTAACCAAAAGTTTATTAACGACAAAGGAATTTCCAACCCTACAGATGCCCAAAAAAGCGACCCGGTGTATATTGAGGAAAACGCCCTGTGGCTGGCCGCTGAAGCCAACTATAAAAACCAGCAAAATGTTATTGCCCAGGCTCAGGCTTCCCTAAACAATGCCTGGCTGAACTATCAAGGTTCCTCGGCAATTATTACTGCCCCCGGGACAGGTATTGTTTCTGATTTCGTTTTAACTCCTGGCATGGCGATAACTTCGACAACAAATAGTAGCAATGTGGCTAACGCGACAACGGTAGGAAGTATTGTCACCAACAATTTGCCCACAGCAACTTTTACCGTTTCTGAAATTGACGTTATAAAAGTTAAAGAAGGTCAAAAAGCAACTCTGACATTGGATGCTCTGCCGGAAAAAACTTTTACTGGGACAGTTGTAGGTATTAACCGCAGTGGAGTAGTGTCCTCAAACGTCACTACTTATCCTATGGTCATCCAATTTGACACGTCGCCGGATAATGTTTTGCCAAATATGTCTGTTACCGCGAGTATTATTACTTCTACTAAAGACAATGTACTCCTGGTGCCTCTCGCGGCCGTTAGAAACGGTACTGTTCGGGTTAAAAATGGCAATAATATCGAAACCATAAACGTCGAAGCAGGTCTATCTTCTGATACTCAAACAGAAATAGCATCGGGACTCTCGCAAGGACAAACAATAGTAACTGGTGGTGGCACTGCGACTACCGGAACTACGAACAATTCATCTTCGCCATTTGGCTTAAGGCTGGGTGGCACAACAGGAGGTGGAGCCGTACGGAGTCGATAATTTCTGCTTCGCATCTTTCCAAGGTATACGAAACCGGGCAAGTTAAAACTACTGCCCTGGATGACGTTTCATTTTCCATTAATAAAGGGGAGTTTGTCGCCATTATGGGCCCTTCCGGTTCAGGAAAATCAACCCTTATGCACATCATTGGCGCTTTGGATAAGCCCACATCCGGTACTTACACCATTGATGGGGTAGGGGTGAGCCGACTCTCAGAAAACAACCTATCAGAATTGCGTAACAAAAAAATCGGTTTTGTTTTTCAGGCCTTTAATTTATTGCCCCGGACGACAGCTCTGAAAAATGTCATGTTA
>CAYJLJ010000040.1:0-650 GCA_964371135.1 uncultured Gammaproteobacteria bacterium
GGACTCCAATCCAAAAATCGGCAGCGGTCCATAAGCGGCAAAGGGAATTTTTTCCAGATTTGTCTTAATCAGTCCGGGAATCGTGGCAGTGTGTTCCACACCCCAGTCTAAATCCGGAAATTTTGTCTGCAAATAACGATAGCGGTTGAAAGGGCCGGAAGCGTTGGGAGTTAAAAGCTCGACATCGGGGCGGAAATTTTCCACATACCGGGCATAAAAACCGACGGAAGTGGGGATGTCTCCCTGGACCAATAGAATAGATTTTGGGGGCGCCGTTGCCAGCATATTTTTAGCCAGCTCCAGGCCCCAGAAGTTTCCCCGCTGGTCTACCAGGCCGAAATTATTTATTAATAGAATGAGCGGAAGAAAGAAAACCGCGATCGGGGCAAAACGGCCCAGAAATTTTATGCCGAAGCCAATCATTAGCGCCAAAAATAAATAAGGGAGAAGATAGAACCGTTCCACCGCCACCAGCCCAAAAGCGGTCTGGTCATCAAGAGGAAAATTGGCGTAGGTGAGAAAAATTATTCCGGAAACAAAATAGGCGAGAGCCGCAAAAAACAAAATCCGCCGGTTTTTTAGCCAGCTTCCGGCCAGACCCAGGCCCAAAAGAAGAACCACGGGGACGGTAAAATCTTCAACCGTGTAGC
>CAYJLJ010000040.1:660-5768 GCA_964371135.1 uncultured Gammaproteobacteria bacterium
GTAGCTGAAAAATTTTGCCAGCTGCCCGCCTTTATCCGCCAGCGTGGCCATGGCGGGATCCAGGCCCAGGGCCGGGGCCAGACTGCCATAATCAGCCCGGCTTATTAAACTGATAAGAGCCGGAAGATTGTCCGGATAGCTCCAGGCCAGTGCCATTATAGCGGTTTTGGCCCGCAGGACAAAATACAGATAGGGTAATAGTCCCGCCGTTCCAAGAAGAATAGCGGGGAGCAAATATTTGACATCCAGGATTTTTTTTCTGTCCGGCCAGAGAAGATAGGCCAGGGCAGGGAAGACGAGGACAATGGTGTGGTGGTTAGACAGGCTTAGGCCAAGAGTAAAAGCCATCCAATGAAACTTTTTTTGCAGGGCAAGATAGACGATCAGCAGGACAAAGAAATTGTTCAGGGCAAAGACTTCAGCCACCAGCGAATAGAGCCAAAAAGTTTGGGATAAACCCAAAATT
The DNA here is from genome assembly GCA_964371135.1 of uncultured Gammaproteobacteria bacterium. Lineage (GTDB taxonomy): Bacteria > Patescibacteriota > Microgenomatia > JAMCZE01 > JAMCZE01 > JAMCRP01. Next base: position 1,127 of record CAYJLJ010000040.1, read on the forward strand.
AAGGCCGTCCCCAAGCCGGCCAGCTTGCTTTTGGTTAGTTTTAGAATAATTAAATAGAGGACTGCCAGGCTAACGGCCGAAGTTACGGCTGAAAACAAATTAACCCGCCAGGCAACAGAACCCCAGGGAATAAGCGTAAACAAATGGGCCAGCATGGTATAGAGCGGATAGCCGGGAGGATGGGCAATGCCAAGAGTATAGGCCACGGTGATCAGTTCCCCGGCATCACCCTGATAGGGAACCGAAGGCGCCAGAGTGAGAAGATAAAGCGAGAACGATCCGAGGAAAAGCAAAAGGGGAATCCAAAATTTCTTCACCGGATCATAATATTACTGCGGGCTTAAAAAGTCCATGGCGGCGCCGTTTTCTTTGCCCAGTTTGAGAATATAGGTTCCCGAGGAAGGCGTCGCTTCATAAAAATAGAGGGCCGCGCCGGCTGACGGATTTCCACTGCCACAGATATTGGCCTGACTGAGCGGGTCAACCGGAGTATAGGTGAGGTAGTTTCCGGATATTAAAACATTTAGCAGGCTGCAAAAATCATTGGGACTGTCAAAATAATTCCCGTTGCGGATTTTGTATAGCTCCTGAGCAAATTGGAGATCATGCATAATAGATGCTCTTTTCGCATCCCGGCCTGAAACTAGGGCATACCTGGCCCCAAACAAAGCAATCGTGGACAAAGTTGCCACGACTGCCAGGATAACCAAGAGCTCGATAAATGTAAAACCTCTCACAGCGGGCTCGTGAACGTGCTTGTCCCACCGCTTTCTTTAGTTAAAGTCAGGGTATACGAAGCAGCGGCTCCCAAATAGGTGTAGGTGGCCCCGCCCGCAGTAGGGTTTCCCGTTCCGCAAATTGCGGCTTTAGTCTTTGGGTCGTTCGGTTGAGCGGATAAATAGCTTGCGGCTACCAAAGCCGTGGTTAAACCACAAAAATTGTTTGTCGTCGTATAGTACGCCTGGTTATCCGCATAATATCTTTCCAGCGCCATCTGGATGCCGTTCATAATCTGCTGCCTGGATGAATCCCTGGCTGAAGCTTGAGCTTTGGTTATCCCAAAAAGGGCGATCGTGGACAAAATGGCGATGACCGCAATCACGACCATCAGTTCGATGAGGGTAAAACCTCTTTTCATACATATCCAGTGTGGAATAATTTTTAACTGGTGTCAAGTAGTATAATTAGTTCATGTTTAACTGGAACACGGATGAAGAAAAATTAAAGAGGGAGCACCCGGAAGATTATAAACTTTGGCGCTTAGTCCAGCTAATAAATTATGGTCTTGATGGGGAAAAACTGGACAAAAAAGAACTTCTGGCCGCCTGGCCAAAAATTGAGGACAGACTTGCGCCGGATAAACGTAAAACGTTAGAATTCTTTTTATGGGGAAAAAAATGGCAAAAGGTTCCGGGCTTACTTCCAGACAGGAGCAATTTCTGGACTTGGCGCTACGGAATTCCTACATAATCGATAATTTTTACTTAACGGGAGGTACTGCCCTCAGCTCCTGGTATCTTCACCATCGTGAATCCGAAGACCTCGACTTTTTCTCGATGGTTCCGTTTGACTACGACAAAATTACCATATGGTTAAAAAGGAGCCAAAAGGATTTAGGATACAAATCACTTTTTATTGATGAGGATTATGGATTTCTCACTTTTCGTTTTCGTTATTCGGACGAAACGGTTCTAAAAGTAGATTTCAATCATTACACTCCGGTTCGATTGTTGCCAGCAATAAAGTGGCATAATTTAGAAATTGATAATTTGTATGATATTACCGTAAACAAACTTCAAACTATATCTGAACGACCGCGCGGCCGTGATTATATTGATATATTTTTTATTTTTAATGGCAAACACGCGCCGTTAGATGAATTCATTGCTGATGCGCAAAAAAAGTTTAATGAACCAATTGACCGTCTTCAGTTAGCAAAAAACTTTTTAAAAGTCGTGGAATATACTGATACTCCGAAAATTCTCTTACCGTTTGACCGGAAAAAAATGGATGAATTCTTTGAACGGCTCGCTCGCGATCTGGAACCAAAAATCCTTACTTAATTACATTCACCAAATTAAACATGGGCAGCAAGACGGCAAGGGCCAAATCGCTCCCGGAAAAGCGCGGACATTTCTACTTGGTATTGACAGGAGTACGACTATAAAAAAAGGAAAGAATTAATAAAAATAGGCCTGAGCCTATCACTGCAAGAGTAACGGGAAAATTTCCGGTTGCCGGCATAACTCTGGTATCATTTGTAATGACAGTTGGCGCGGGCGGTGGCGGAGTAGCAGGCCGGAGACAACTGTTCTCACAATTGGGACTGGTAAAAGTTCCCAGCACGTCATCAAGTATGCAGGAATTTCCGCTGCACCGGTATCTATGAACCACAGCTCTTGGAGCAGCAGCACTGCCGCCAGTGACAGTGAAAGTTCCCGTACTGGCCGGCGTTAAAAGAACATCGGTAGAATCAGCCTTTTTAGTGATAATGCTTTCTTTGGGGTCAAAAGCCAAAGAAAAATTGCCGTTTGATGCTGAAGCACTGGCTGTAAGCGAAAACGTTGCCAGACTGATTATTGAGTTACTGGAATAGCCGGTAGTGCTGGTGTTAGCGCAGGCAATATCAATATTAGCTTTCCCGCCGGCCGTGGTGAATTTTTTTACCGGGCAAGTCCAATCACCGCCGGCTAAAAAAGCCGGGTCAATCTGGATATTTTCGGCAGTAATGCCCGGAGTCGTGCCGGAATAAGCATAATTAAGCCGGACGGCTACGGCGGAAATAATGTTGCCCGCAGTATCAAGAGAAACAGTTACCGGCAGGGAACTTCCGGCAGCGATGCTGCCGCCGGTGGGGGAAATGCTGACCATCGCCGTGCCCATGCTGGTTGAGGCCTGGTTGCGGATATCCTGTTCCCTGTTAACCAACACCAAACTCACACCAAGACCGCCTATTAGAAAGGCAAACAAAAACAGCCCGATGATGACGTTTCGTTTCCGATTCGGTTCCATCAGTTAAAAAGTAAGGGGTATTTCCCCGGAATCTTTGCCGTAAATTTTTGTTTCCTTTTGGTCAAAAGAGATTTGGTCTGTGCCGGAAAGATTAATTTTTGCTAACAATAGGTCTGAACTTAAAAGATATCCTGTAGTACTGATGTTGACCGCGGCCAGGTCAAAAGTTACTGTTTTTTTTGCGGCATCGATAGTAGTTTTTTTAACCGGAAAACTCCAGTTGTCTTTAAACATCTGCGGATTTGGCGTTATGGTTAACGTACCAGGTGTTGTAGTGTAATGGTAAACCAGCCGGATGGCGATGGCGCTTAGATTTTGGTTATTGCCTAATAAATGAATTTCTAGACCGGTAGTTGTGGGAACAAGAGAGACTTTAATGGCATTAGCCGGCGGCGGGGCAGTGTTTATATTAACCGGAGTTTTTACCCCAAAAAGACTTTGCGCAAAGGTTGTTAACGTCAAAAACAGGGCAGTAATAAATTTCATAACTTAATTATCTCCCGAAACTGAAATTGCGGTATAGTTAGCTAACGCATTGGCTACATCTAAAGCGTTAATAACTTCATTTGCGTCCAGGTCGTAAACTTTGGTGGTATTTGTCACCGGCACGCTGATAGCCGTGTATAATCCCAAAATGTTTCCAATATCCATGGCATTAAGGATATTATTGCCGTCAAAATCGCCGGCCGGCGGTATAATGTTATTCCAGGCGGCGGGACCGGTATTGGCTCCGGCGGCAATAGTAATACTGCCAAGTTTTTTTTGTAAATAACCGGGAACTTTTACCAGAACATTATACGTTGCCCCCATAGTTGCCCCGGTTAAAGTGATGGGAACAGCCGGGCTGAAAATCTGATTATTGGCATTAAGAGCTACGGTAAACGGTAAAGTTTGTGACGTATTTTTAAGCGTAACGGTTGCAGTTCGGGATGCCGTCCCCAAAAGTTTAAAACCAAAAGTTAAGGTTGTTGCCGTAGAAACTTGAGAATTAATATTAATACTTAATGGCGTCGTCGTGTCTAAAACGCTGGTGGGGATGGCATTGCCCGCGGAGTCCAGGGCGGTTACGGCAGTATTTGCGCTGTCAAAAGTAATTGCTGCCGTACCGGCGGCGGTATCCGGTTTAACCTGAAATCTAAAAGTACCCACCTGGCCCGCGGCCGTTGTTACCGGATAACAAACCCACGGCGCGGCTTTAGTGCAGGGGACTCCAATTGTTAATTTTCCTGTTCCGGCGGTAGTTATGTCTGTTTTATTAAGCATTTCCGTGGTGGCAGCATTGTAGTTTGCCAAAAAAAATGCCCCCGGAGTAATGGAAATTAAGGTGAATTTGTCCTGGGGATAAGTTAAAAACACGTTGGCGGCCGTGATTTTGTTAGTTGTAGCCGTGTTGGTTAAATTTACCACGACATCAAAACTTGCCCCGGGATTTACCCCGGTTTGCGCTCCGGAGGCCAGAGATAGGGTTGCCCCCCCACCCCCGGCGGCTTTAGATTTTAAACCTACCCGGCGGTTAACAAAAAAACCGGCGGTGATCAATCCGGCCACAAGCAGAAGCAAACTTAAAATTGATAGTGATTTTTTAATCACCGGGTTTGGTTAAATCTGTGAAATTCCCCAGGATAATGGC
>CAYJLJ010000041.1:0-5721 GCA_964371135.1 uncultured Gammaproteobacteria bacterium
GCTCTGATTTCCCTGATTATCCCGATTCCCCCAATTATCCCTACAATCAGGTCATTGAGGTGCACCGTCACATCCGGCAAGACATTGACCCTGGTCAGCTGACCAAAGGGAAAAATAATCAGCAGGGGAATGAGAATTTTGTTTATATTCCAGGACATAGTCAATCTTCTCCCCTTTATACCATGTCTCATGGACAAAGGGAAAATCAATGTAGTATAGATTATGAAACCCCTTAACTAAAACCAGATCTGTTTTCTTGATATTTTTGGCAAACCAGCCGTCACAGTCCACAAACACGGCTGTCGAGAAATCCAGGTGTTTGCAAAGGTATTGCGTCTTCGTTTCCTGACCAAGCAGATAGGGAACTACTTTGAAATTTGCAACAGCCCGATAGCCGATATTTATTACTGCGATTAGTGTTGCGACAAAGATAAGCGGTTTGTTTTTTTGAATAATAATTGCGGCCAAAACGGCCCAGGCGGGTAAATACGGCAGCAAAAAGCGGCCTTCACCACTATGGGGGATTAACAGCCACACAATAAGACTCAAAAAGAAATAGGCCGTAAGTTTCCGGGGTTTTTTAACCGTCAGGAAAAACGGCAAAAGAATTAAATAGATGGGGGAAACTAATTCGGTGCCAATCCCTGCCCAATTAAAACTGAAAGGGACAATCCCTGCCCCAAGCGGATAAAAAGGATACCAGTCTTAAGATAGGCCCAGACAAACCACGGCGCAGAAATTAAAAATGCCGGCAGAAAAAACTTCCAACTTAAACCGCTTAAGACACCTAATATCCCCAAGCTTCCCAAAGCCAAAGTTTTTGTGGAAACGGCCAAACCGGCCGCAATTCCGGATAAAAACTTTTTATTCGAAAGTAAAAAATATAGTGCCAAGGCTTCAAAAAAGGTTCGCAATAAATCAATATAGGCGCTCCCCGACTGCCAGCCCACCAGGGGAGTCGCGTAAAAAATCAGGGCTGCCAAAAAACTAAATTTCCGATCCAGATATTTCCGGGCAATTTTGAAAGTTAAAAATGCCGCTCCAATTCCCGCCCCCCAACCTATTAAATGTGCCCCCGTATCCCCCATTTCTCCCATTACTCCTATTGCTCCCATGTATAAAAATTCTCCCAACCTTGGCATGGCTGAATAGTAAAGTAGCCCTCCGGGAATAAAATCGATTTTCCCCCACATCATCCAGATTTTGGGCATGGTCAGGTGATACCACAGGGCATCAAATCCCAGTTCGGGCCCCAAGGCCGCCACCAGATTAACGAGAGAGGCCAGTATTAATAAGACTAAAAACATAAACCAAAAATATTGTCGCCACCCAAACCGGTTTTGTAATTTTTAAAGCCATTGCCCAGAGCAGTAAAATTCCGAAAAACTGGTGAGACAAAATCACATTTAAACCATGGGGAATTAACTCCGGCTGTTTAATATTTGCGGCGAGTAGCAGATAGGCCGCAACCGTGCCGGGACTTAGCCCCAAAATAATTAGCGCAATGATTGAGAATCCAAAATAGTGCTGGAGAGCAATCGGATGAATAAGTAAATATAAACTACTCACCGCCCCCAATACCCCCAATTCCCCTGATTTTCCCAATCGCATCATCTTTCTTCCCCGAAGGATTGTCACTCCAACAATCACTGTTGCCAAACCATAAAACAAAAACTTTACAACCGTTTCGTTGGAAATTGTTCTCGCCAGAAACCCATAAAGTGACTGATTGTAATACCAGTCCTTGGCCGCCCCGGTAAACGACATCGGCAAAACATTGGAAAAATATTCATTTTGAAACTCCGACGGAACCAAAATCAGGGAAACTATTATTAGCAGTAGAAGATAGAAAAAATACTTCCCAATTCCCCGCCAGTCACGCCGCAGAAAATAATAGAGGAGGAAAATGCCCGGGGCAAATTTGATTCCGGTGGCAAATGCCAGAAAAAACGGGCTGGTAATTCCAAGAACGGAAAACAAGAGGACAAAGTTGTTGATTTGCCCCATCCCAAAATTAAATTTCGTCGGAAAAAAAGGAATTGTGAAGATGAAGAAAAAAAATATTACCCCAGCCGTCATTCTGGCCAAGCCCAGAATCTCTCTCTTTTGTGCAAGTTTGTATACAAGTAGAATACTTAGCAGCAAAGCCGCAAGCGAAGCAATGTTCCACACCACTGCCGCCACGTTAAACGGCATCAGCCCCAACGGCCAAAGAAACAATAGTGATGTCGGCGGATAATTAAACGGAAACCCGGCAAACTTTTCCCAATGATAGGGATTGGCTCCGGCCAGGATGCTTTTTGCCGCTTCAAAATACACCAGAAAATCAGTCCCGAGCGGTTCAAGAAGTCTGAAGAAGATCATATTGTTTCACTCTGACAACCAGCGACTGAAAAGCCATCATGAAGGCGTGAACAAACCCGGCCCTGCCGTCCAGAAATCCCAGCCGCGTAAAATAATTTTGCAAAAATTTCCCCAACGGATTAGCCGCCACCCGAAAACAGCTAAACTTCTTGCCTTCCTGCACCAGTTCCTTCGCGTCAATATCCGTGTAGCGATTAATGCTGTCAATAAAGGAGCTAATAGTCTGGTGAGGATAATGAAGTAATGGATTCTTCATCTCCCCAATTTTACCGGTTTCCCCGATTTTCCAAATCTCGTGCACTTTCCTTTCCCATTTTCCTGCCCCCTTTTTTCCCAGCCGGAGCAGTTTGATTTTCCCCGTCTCCCCAAACCTCAACCACTTGCCAAAGAAAAAGTCTTTTCGTTTAATAAGATACCCTTCGTATTGCGTCATTCTGGCCAGGTCCAGAATCTCCCTGTTAAGTTCCTCTGGAACTTCTTCGTCACTATCAACAAACAACACCCAATCCTCTTTTGCTTTTTCCAAAAGTTTATTTCTTTCGGCGGCAAAATCCGTGATCGGCCCGTCAGTTTTCTTTAAAATTAACCGGGAATAATTCATATTTCTCTTAATGTTCTCACCAACAAATAGCTAAAAGCAGCCGGCCAAAAAACCGGAGAAACCCATTTTCGGATAAAAAGAAAATTACTCTTCAGATTCTGTCTGATCTTAAACCGGTCGCCCGTAATCCTGTGCTCTTCAATTTGGTGTTCCGCTACTATGGAACTATCTACCGCTATTTTAAATCCCGCTTTCCCCGCCCGCAGGCAAAAATCCGCGTCTTCAAAATAAAGAAAAAATCCTTCGTCAAAAAATCCAATCTTTTCAAACACTTCCCTTTTGATCATCATGCAGGCCCCGCTAACATAATCCACACAAAGGTGACGCCTTGAGAAATGTGTCCCCCTCCCTTTTGTGCCGAAGGCGTCACCTTGAGAAACTTCGGTGTGTGTCGTTCGTCCAATTATGGAATTTACCTTCCCTCCAAGATCATAAATCCACTTCCCGCCGCGTTTAAACTTCAACACCGGCGATACTATATCCCCCATTTCCCCCATACCCCTTATTTCTCCTGCGTTGATCCTGATGTCGGGATTTACCAGCAACACCCTATCCGCCCCTTTTTGCAGCGCCATTTTTATTCCCTTGTTCACGCCTGCCGCAAACCCCACGTTGTCTTGGGTATTGTCTACCACGATTACCCCAATATCCCCAGTCTCTCTAATTTCTCTGATTAGCTTTTGGACTTTTTCGTGGCTTTTGAAATCAACAATGACGGCGATTGTTTTCATTTAGAACTTCTTTAAATACTTTCAAAATTCCCGTTGAAAACTTTTCCGCGTCATAATTTTTCCCCGCATATTCCAGAGCCCTTTTGCCCAACTCCTGCCGTATATTTTTTTGTTTAATCAATTTAGTTAATGCTTCTTCAAACTGTCTTTTATTTTCAACCGTGATTCCTCCATCGGCCACAACTTCTCCCACGCTTCCGCGATTTAAAGCCACAACCGGAAGTCCGCAGGCCATCGCTTCGGCCAAAACAAATCCCCATTGTTCGAGCCAGGTTTTCGAGCCGACGGGGTAGTGTACATAAATGTCTGCTTCAGAATATACTTTGGGCATATCTTCAAATTGCACCCTGGAAAGATGAGTAATTCCGGGAGCATTGAGAAGATTTTCCAGCGGACCCACGCCAACAACTGTAAATTCCAAATTGGGAAATTGTTTTCGCAATTTTTTAAAGACACCGACCATTTCTTTGATCCCCTTCTCCGGCACCAGTCTGCTCACTGTGAGTAACCTTATTTTCCCCTCGTCATTCTGGCCGCGTCCAGAATCTCTTATTCCCATCGGTTTAAACACGTTCAGGTTCACCCCCGGATTCAACCTCACAATCTTTCGCGGCTCCGCCCCTTCTTCAATTAATACATCCCTCGCCCGATCAGTTATGGCAATAAACTTATCCACATTATTAATAACGTATTGTTTTAGTCTTCGTCTTCCCCAAATCCCCTCGTTATTAAAAGGAATATTCTCATAAACTAACGCTACAACCTTTTTAACGTACCCGGAATTTCGCGCCTTTATGCATTGAGAGGAATAAAAAAAATATGTCTCAGCACAGAAAGCTATATCGAAATCTCTGAGTTTTTCCTCTAAACCGAAGAGAACGTGTGCATCTGTAAATATCCTATTAAGGATGGCCATTTTTTTTCTACTTATTCTACCGAAATTTAAATCAACTGGGCTTGGCAGCATTACGTGATCCATAAAGGACAAAGTAGACATATCTGATACCGGCACTAATCCTGTAAACAGCTCTAACCTATTTTTATTTGACAAATAACGGAAGCCGTCCAACTCAGAAGGGGAAGCGAAATCACCTCGGACAATTGCTATTTTCATAAATTTTGGATCTCCCAGATCTTAATTTTTTCGACCAAATTATAGACCGCAAATAATAAGCACACAATAACACCAACATAGCCATCCAAAAAACCCACCTGTAAGAAAAAAAGTTTGAAAAAAGTTTTGAGTGGGGCAAGCAACACCACTATTATCGTTACCTTATAAACATAGGATCTCGCATCTAAATCTGTATACTTATTCATTTTTTCTAAGAACTCACTTAGCGAGGTATAGTTATAATGATTGTACGTGCCGCTCAAATAGCCAACATTCCCACTTACATAAATCTGCTGATGATACTTAAATGGATCATAATGCCATCTTCCAGTACGCACCAGTCTTAGCTCGTGAGAGTTAACCTTTACAAAACCATGGGAAATTTGGTGGCCGAACATAAAAACTCTATTCTTCAGATTAAACCCATTGCATTCATGAGTATCTGCAATTAGTAGTTTTTTAATTTCAGCTTGTAATTCAATAGATAGTACCTCATCCGAATCGAGTTTTAGAATCCAATCTCCACTTGCTTTTTCCATACCGAATTTCCTGTTCTTATCGAAATTCCCATCTTTGGGAACTCTTTCATATATAGTGGCGCCAAACTTTTTCGCAATATGAAGTGTATTGTCGGTAGATCCCATATCGACGATGATTATTTCGTCTACCCATTTAACACTTAAAAGACAACTCACGAGCTTTGACCCACAGTTCAATGTGGGAATTACGACTGACAAACGCAACTTTCTCATAATATTTATGTGTTGACAAAAGCGAAAAACAATTCTACGATTAAATTGTTGAGGAGATTATACCTTTTCATCTTTTCGTTTGTCTTTCCTTTCTTAGTATTGTTGGCTCTCCCTCCTAGCATTTTCGCGACTAATCTTCAGTGGAATCTCGTTTATGAG
>CAYJLJ010000042.1:0-5712 GCA_964371135.1 uncultured Gammaproteobacteria bacterium
AAGGGCAAGGATAAATCGACTTCCCCCGCTTTCTCCAGTACTGATTTTTTTTCAACTAAAGTAATGAAAGAATTTATCTTTTTGTCATATTTTTCAATGGATTCAAAAGCCTCGTTGACAACGTCGGCAGGAGAAAACTCCCCTTTTCTATAGCCCTCAAGAAGCTGAGTGATTGTTTTATCCAAAAGCATACTTATTCAAAAATAGCCGGCACAACGAAAAAACCGTTGTAAGTTTTTTTGGCGTTTGCCAGTGCCTGTTCCTGGGAAAAAGTCCGGTCGGACTCAACAACATCCTCACGCAAAATATTTACCAACCCGGTTACTTGCGACGTTGGTGTGACATTGGTCGTATCAATTTTTTGCAGTTTGGAAACTAAATCCAAAATAGAAGTTAATTGTTTTGAGAATAATTCTTCTTCACCCCGGGTCAGCGGCAGACTTGCTAACTGGGCAATATGTTTAACCGTATTTATGGATAATGAAGTCATGGGCCTGATTTTCTAACGAGTCATCTAACGGCTCTAATTCTATCTTTTTTCTGTACTTAACCTCAAGAGCCGTTTTGATCAGCCAGTCGGCAAGTCCCGGATTCTTTGGCAGCAGCGGTCCATGCGAATAAGTTGCAATCCAGTTTTTATATTTTGCTCCCTCGGTTCCGTCTTCACCATTGTTGCCAAAGCCTTTGACAACTTTGGCAAAAGGTGTGACGCCTGGCCCAAGATAAGTTCTTCCTCCGTGGTTCTCGAATCCGGCGCAGACGCCGCCCTGAGCGGAGTCGAAGGGCCTCATAATCAAATTACCGATCAGCCGTTTTTTAAAACCAAACTTTGTCTCCATATCAAACAACCCAAGATTTGGCCTACCAAGCAGTTGCGGTGCGCCGCAGACAAATAATCCAGGGATATTAGTGTTCAATAACTTTTCCAGAACACTTTTTTTACTCATTAAATCCCTTAAAACAATTTCCTGCTGTCTGTCCTGCGCCCCGCCACCAAAAACTAGATCGCATTTTTCAAAATCCATTCGCGTTGATTCGGTGTTTATTCGTACTAATTCGCATGTTATACCTCGCCATTGAGCACGCTTTTGCAGGCAAATAATATTTCCCCGGTCCCCATAAGTGGACATGAGTTCCGGGTATAACCAACATATCTTTAAAGTCATAATATTGCCTTTCCAGTTAAAATTTTTCGCACTTCGAGCATGGCAGAATAGGTCGCCAGAATCCAAATGGCTCTTTCAGCCACCTCTTTTAAGTCACAAACCTCAAATCCCCCAACTCCCCCATATTTCAATCTCAAAGCCAAATCCAATTTTCGATCCCCGCTGACAAAAATGGGAAATTTGTATTCTTGCAGTTCTTCAAAATCCACGTCCCAAATCCAGCTCACATCCGTTCCGTCCGGGATCCGGTCATTAAGAACTAAAAGTAGTGGTCCCTTCCGTTTGGAATTAATTACTGTCCGCAGTGATTCATTAAAACCAGCCGGATTTTTAGAAAGTAAAATTTTTGCCCCGCCAACTTCTTCACTCCTGCCAAAGGCAGGTTTAAAATTTGAAAAATCGGGATTTTTAATTCCTAAAACTTGTGCGGTTAGTAATGCGGCAAGAACGTTATAATAATTGTAAATCCCCTCGATTTTAGCCATATTTCCCTCATTTCCCCTATATCCCTTATCGTTTTTAGGATGTTCAAATCCGCACTTTGGACAAAGATACTCTCCCAGGTGCGAAAAATAAAAACCTTGGTACTTTAACCGCGTACCGCAGTTTGGACAATAAATCGAATCCGTCGCATGCTGCATTTTCGGCAGGAAGAACTTTTTATCTCCCAGACCAAAATAATATACTCTGCCTTTTAGTTTTTTGCCTAGCCATGCCAATTGCGGGTCATCCGCGTTAATCACCAGATTTCCCTTATCCCCCAAATTTTCCCACTCCTTTGCGATCTTATCCACTTCTCCATACCGGTCCAGTTGATCCCGAAACAAATTCAACAAAACAATAGTTATGTCATTGCGGGCCGAAGGCGAAGCAATCTCTTTCGTAACCTTCATTAAATTATTTTCATCCACTTCCAGCAGGTAATACTCACCCGGTTTCTGCTGGAGAACGCTTCCCACAATACCATTGAGAAGGTTGGCGCCGCTTTCATTTGTAACTACATGGTAGTCATGGAGAGCTGCCTTCAGGAGCTTGGTCGTGGTAGTTTTGCCGTTTGTCCCGGCCACAAGAATTACCTTAGCGCCGGCGGGGATTAGTTTAGGTAAAATGTCTTTATCAATTCGTAGAGCAATTTCTCCGGCCCACGTCACCCCTGCACCCAGTCGAAAAGTCCTGCTAATAAAGGCAACTGTTATTCCGGCTAATATTGCTAACTGAGTCTTCAAATTATCTGATTTTTACATTTCTCTCAACAATTTTACCCTTTCTTCCACCGGAGGATGGGTGTTAAAAAGTCCTGACAGAAAGGAAACCGCGTCTTTTCCTTTGAAGGGGTTGACGATAAACAGATGGGCAGTAGCGTTGTTGGCAAACCTGGCCGGCGTTTTGTCAGCGGAAATTTTCTCCAAAGCTGACGCCAAACTTTCCGGATCAGATGTTATTTTGGCGCTGCCGGCATCGGCATCAAATTCCCGCCGTCTGGAAATTGCCAGTTGAATGAGGGTTGCAATGATTGGGGAAAGAAGAGCTAAAATCAAGCCAATAGCCACAAAGATCATCTCCCCCTGATTATCCCGGTTATCCCTGTTTTCTTTAAACCAGAGACTTCTCATAAACCAATCCGCCAGCATGGAAACAAAGCCAACCAAAACTGCCGCCACGGCCGCGAGCCTGGTGTCAAAATTTTTAATATGGCCAAGTTCATGAGCCAAAACGCCTTCCATTTCCAGCCGGTTAAGTTTCTGGCGCAGCCCGGTAGTTATGGCAAGTGCCGCATGACTGGGGTCGCGGCCGGTGGCAAAGGCATTGGGAGCCGGGTCGGTTATTTCATACACCCGGGGGGGCGGCAAACCGGCCTTAAGTGCAATTTCTGCAACTACTTCTTTTAGCCTGGCGTCGGTAGTTAACTTTGCCCCGGCAATAGCTAAAACGATCCGGTCGGAAAAATAATAGCTGAAAAACGAAAATCCTCCGGAAAGAACTAACGCCGGCCCGACCAGTGACCAGCCATATCCCCCGAATTTGCCCAGAACATAGGCTGCCGCCGCCGCAAACGCGACCAGAAGCCCCATCATAAGCCAGGTTTTTTCTCTGCTATTCATATTCTTCTATGCAGCCATTTAATTATCTCATGGAAGTCCATTGTGTTGACAATATTTTCCGCTTGTGCCCAGCCCCGTCTCGCCACCGATACTCCATAGGCCATCATTGCCAAACCTTCCTTATTGTGCGCGTCTGTCCCCAGACTCAATTTTACCCCGCGTTTAACTGCTTCCCGAACCAGAGTATCGGGTAAGTCGAGTCTGTTCGGGTAGGCATTAATCTCTAGGGCCTTGTCATTTTCCAGACAAAAACGGAAAATCTGATCCCAATCAAGCTCATAACCCTCCCGGCTACCCAAAAGCCTGCCCGTCGGGTGAGCAAAAATTTTGGCCACCGGATTAGCCAAGCCGGCCAGAACCCGTTTCGTCATCATTTCCCTGTTCATTGAAAAAGAGGAATGGATGGATACGAGACAGCCATCTAGTTCGTCCAGCGTTTGCTGAGGAACCGGAAGTCCTCCGGAAGGGAGAATATCTACTTCGAGTAATTTTATTACCCGGCACTTAGGCTTTGAGGAATTAATGTGATCAATAATTTGGTTTCTTTTCGTAAGCAAGTTCAGATTTGACCCCTTTTTGGGGTTATGATCAGAAATCCCAATATATTCATACCCCCTCATTTCTCCCATTTCTCTCATTACTCTTATCGAATCTCCCCCCGAGTCATGACTGGTCTCCTGTAAATCGCTTGAATGCATTTGCAGGTCTCCCTTAATGTCCTCTAACATTATCAACTTTGGCAGTTTATGCATCAAAGATGCCTCAATTTCCCCACTATCTTCCCTCAGCTCCGGCAGAATGTATTCCAGCCCCAAAAACCCATAAAACTCCTCCTCAGTTCTAAACTTAAGTATCTTAGGTGACTTAAGTTTCTTAAGATCCTTAATACCATATTCCGAAAGGGAAAATCCCTTTTTGAGCGCAAAATCCCGCAGTCTGATGTTGTGATACTTCGATCCGGTGAAATATTGCAGCATCGCCCCATATTCCGCTGGTTTTGCCACCCGCAAATCTGCCTGCCTTCCGGCCGAAAGCAGGATCGAAGCTCCCGTTGGCCCCTTTTCCACGAGTCCTACAGCCTTAGGATAGGCTACAAAGGCCTCGATGACCTTTTCCGGTTGCGTAGTAGCTACCGCCAGATCAATGTCCCCAATCGTCGCCACCCTTCGCCTCAAACTTCCGAGTTTATCTACTTTAAATGGCTTTAAATAGGCAATTAATTCGTCGGCAATGGCATCGGCGTCTGGCAAGCTCATTCTCCTCTCTTTGATCGCTCCTTTTTTATACCTTTCAATATTTTCTTGAAGATATCCAGGAATTTTACCTGTTTTAACAATCTGCAAGGCCTTCCTAGGACCAATCCCGGGTACGTCCAGCAAGGGAAAAACCTTAGGATTAATTTTTTTTAAAATTTCATCAAAATGTTTAGATTTTCCTGTTTTAAATATCTCATCAAGATGCGAGGTAATTGAAGCCCCCAGACCCGGAATTGAATCCAATTCCCCGTCTTCCCAGAGATCTTTAAGCTCCGAAGTGGCGTGCTCTATGGCTGTGGCCGCGTTCTCATAGGCAATGATTTTGAACCTGTTTTCCCCAAGAATCGTGTACGCGGCAGCAATTTTTCGAAGAAGCCTGGCTATTTCAATATTCCCCATAGTTTGGTAATATTGTAACACGCTGGACCCGTGGTGTAGCGGTTATCACGCTTCCCTGTCACGGAAGAGATCACCAGTTCGAATCTGGCCGGGTCCGCAAACTGCCCCAATTATACTTCTGCCCGGAAGGATGGTGAATTATGAAATTGAAACTTAACGAATCCCTGGTCAGCATGATTTTGGGAGCCCTTATTGTTGTTTTAATCGGAATTCTGGCCTATGGCTATTTTCGCAATAACCGCCCGAATACCAATCCGGTCACCCAACAGACACAGGAAGAAATCAATAAAAACGGGGAATTGACCTCGCCGGCGGCTGCCGTTGCCCTGCCCACAACCCACACCGTCGCGGCAGGTGAAACCCTTTGGTCTATTGCGGAAAAATATTATGCCAGCGGCTACAACTATCAGGACATTGCCAAGGCAAACAACATTTCTGACCCGTTAAACATTGACGTCGGTCAAAAATTAACCGTGCCGAAGACCGAAACTCGTCAGCCGCAGACAGCAAATACCAACCTGGAACAGACTGTTACCCAAAATAAAATTACGGGTAACAACTACACTGTTGTCCGCGGTGACAGCCTTTGGGACATTTCCCTGCGGGCCTATGGAGACGGGTTTAAATGGGTCGAAATTGCCAAAGCCAATAATCTGGCTAACCCGCAAATCATTCACGCCGGAAATACCTTTACGATACCCAGACCATAAGTTAACGTCGTCATCCTGGAGCGAAGCGATAGGTGGTATTATCGTCATTCTGGCCGGGTCCTGATTCTGTTTTGTTTTT
>CAYJLJ010000043.1:0-809 GCA_964371135.1 uncultured Gammaproteobacteria bacterium
CATTTAAACAAGGTCGGACAAAAACGGCTCCTTCGAATCTAAAGGCCAGTATTAATGAGGTTCTTGTCTCAAACCATCAGACAACCGGCTTTGAAACCGTTCATCTGAATTTTGTAAGCCAAACAGACGAGTTGATAACTGAATATGAAAGTTTGCCAAAAAGCTCATGGAATAAAAAAATATGGGCGGACAAAGACACCACCCCAAAAGATTACATTCAAATCGAAATCAATCACTATAAAAATACGCACGGACCAAAAATCGAACAAGCGTTAAAAGATTCATGAAACTCGATTCTATTCGCTTGATGCCATTATTGCTATTGGCTGAAAATGACGGCGTAACATTTATGTGGTAAACTTGCCTTATGAATATTCAAATCAAAAGAATTATCCAAACCAAATTCGCCGCCAGAGCCAAGGAACTGGTTGGTTACGCTCTAGAACATGACTTTCCTTATAAAACGGCAACAATAAAAGAATACAAAGAGAAAGTCTACGGAACCAGATTCTTCCGTGAATTTATCACTGCTCCAAAACATGCCCTTCTTGGCGCCTTCGACGGCAAAAATCTAATCGGAATAGCGGCAATAAAAGTCGATATGGGAGGGGTCGCATACCTTGAATGGATTGTCGTTGACAAAGAATATCGCGGCAAAGGTATTGGCTGCTCTTTAATTTCCGCTGTAGAAAAATGGACATTAAGCAGGAAATGCCATTATCTCCATTTGCTTACCGAATCAAAAAATAATCGTGAGCATTTCTATCCTAATCGCGGTTTTACTCTTCTGGGTGTCCACAAAAATTCAT
>CAYJLJ010000043.1:819-5712 GCA_964371135.1 uncultured Gammaproteobacteria bacterium
GGACGAATACATGTTTGCCAAAAACTTGAGACCAACCGCTTTTAGAGAGATTTACACTCAATCAAAATAAATTTTACATGCGTGAAACCACAATTTGTTTCCTTCTTAAAGGCAAGAGGATTTGCTTGGCCATGAAGAAACGGGGCTTTGGGGAAGGCAAATGGAACGGAGTTGGGGGCAAGGTTGGAGACAAGGAAGAGCACAAAAATGAGACTGTCGAAGAATCAGCCGTCAGGGAAATTAAAGAGGAATTGGAAGTGGTGGCGAAAGATCTGGAAAAAGTAGCGGACATTTTCTTCAAATTTCCTCATAAACCAGAGTGGAATCAGCACTGTCATGTTTTCTTCCTGACTTCTTCCTTTTAGTACTCCAAAATTGGGGCAGGGGTTTGTTTGATGAAGGTTTTACCTGTTAGTTTGTCTTTAAATTCCACATCTAAAACTTTCCAGATATTCTCTTTTATTTTCCCAACAGAAAGTCCAGTTTTAAGTTCGATGGATTTGGCTACACAAAGGGCTAAAAACACAATCAAAACGTGAGCTTGGATATTTTCCTTTTTGCGGTGAAAAATTGGTCTGGCTAAAAGATCAGATTTAGCAATCCTAAAGGCCTTTTCTATTTTCCATAAATCATGATAACGGGAAACAATTAACTGGCTATCAAGGCTTTCTAGATTAGTGTAGTAGCCCTTGATACCGTCTAAAAGCTCATCCTGTTTTATTAATTCTTCGTTCAGTCTGAAAACAGACTTTGTTTCTTCAGTGACAAACCTTGATCTTTTTAAAAACCGTGCCGGATTATTTATCTGGTTTTGTGCCTTTATTAACTGTTTTTTACGGTCAGATTTATCTTTTAAGGCTCGAAGTGGGGAGAAATCACAGATTAAATATCCTAAACCATTTTGTTGTATTTTTGTCCTAAAATATTTTTCTGTCACTCCGCCAATTTCCGCAGAAATCTTTTCCGCCAGACCCTGTTTTAAATTGGATAGCCTTGCCCCCACAATGTAGCCTAAACCATTTTTATTTAGCTGATCCATATTATCTCTAGATAACATGGCGGCATCAGCAACTACCGTTAAATTATTAATTTTATATTTTTCTTTTAAGGCTAAAATTGTGGGGATAAAAGTATGGCCTTCAAAAGTGTTGCCCTCAAAAACATTGGTGGCGATGGGGTACCCATCGCCATTAACGATTAAGGCAATTAAAATCTGGGGTTGGTTGGATTTGTTTTCTTTGGAGAACCCACATTTTCTCAACCCCTTTATTTCTCCCGTGTCCGGATCGCTGTCAAAAGTTTCAAAGTACAGCGTTGTGACATCATAAAAAACCATGGAGAAATCAAAATTGAGCTGGTTTTTGGCGTAAGAAACCGCTAATTGCTCGGCTTGGTCTTTAAAAGCAGCCAATTTCCCCACGGTTTTGTAAAGAATACTTAAACTGTGATTTTTACCAAAGTATTCGTTAAGAAGAAGTAATGATTGTCTTTTGGATACCGGCTCCACGATCCTTATTAAACACAAATCTTTTAAAATCTCACTGTCTATTTGATCAAACCCATTTAAACAGTAAAATTTTAAAAGGTAATCATAAGCAAAAGTGTGCTTGTATCCAACTATTTCCAAATTGGAAGTCAAAACCAGATCATTTTTGTTTTCCTCGCCAAAATCAGAAAAAAGAGGGATCAAACCCTCTTTTTCCCGGATAAATTGGTGTGCTAAAATTTTAAGGCGGGAAATTTCTTCAAGATTATTTCCTGTCCCCACATGTTTGATGATTTCTGTTTGATGATACCGTCTTAAAACTACTTGAACAGCAGTTTTTCCTGACCCAGTTTTAATTTCTCTGACCGTAAACACATAACTATTTTATCCTTAGTACTCCAAAATTATTTACCAAAAAGAATTTAGAGCTATTTAACAACACAAGTTTTTCACTCTATTGTCAAAAATTAGTTCTGGAAGAACTCAGGAGTAGCGGACATTTTCTTCAAATTTCCTCATAAACCAGAGTGGAATCAGCACTGTCATGTTTTCTTCGTTCGACAGTGGGAAGGCAAACCGATCGAGACAGAAGAGATGAGACCAAAATGGTTCTTGCAGGATAAATTACCATTCGATCAAATGTGGCCGGACGATAAATTTTGGGTCCCCCACGTATTAACAGGCAAAAAACTTTCCGCTCACTTTGAATTTGACCCAAATAACAATATTCTCAGCCAAAAAATTGATGATTTTTAAAGCTATTTCGCTCAAACAACCCTGGGCGAAATTTGACTCCGAAGCTTTTCGAGGCTCGCATCGTCAAGGATCGAAACGGGAATAACTTCTTTTTTCAGCTTTTTGAACTTGGGATTCGGACCAATGTCAGATTTGGTCATTAAAATGATCTCTTTCTTCTCCAAAAGAATGGTGCTGTATTGTTCCAGTTCTTTGCGGATGGTTTGGTAGTCCGCCAGAGGATCAGTGCTATCCGCAGCAATGCAGTGCAGGATTACAGGCACTTTCTCAATGTGTTTGAGAAATCTGTCCCCCAAACCCTTGCCTTGTGAGGCTCCTTCGATTAGCCCGGGAATGTCTGCCAGGACTTTGCCGTCAACTACTCCCAAATTTGGCTCAAGAGTCGTGAACGGATAATCCCCGACTTTGGCCGTCGCATTGGTCAAAGCATTCAGAAGCGAGCTTTTCCCCGTGCTTGGCAAACCCACCAGCCCAAAATCGGCGATCAGTTTCAAAATAAGTTTCAGCTTACGGCTTCGTCCGGGCAAACCCCATTGGGCTTTGATCGGAGTGGTCATCCTGGCATTGGCCCGGTCAGCATTTCCCAACCCGCCAATCCCGCCTTTGCAAATAAGAATTTTAGTTTCAGGGGTATCCAAACTGAACACTTCTTCAGTTTCCAGATCAGTTAAATCTGTTCCTACCGGAGCCAACAAAACCAAATCCGGGGCATTTAAGCCCGACTTCCGGTTTGACCCGCCTGCTTCTCCGTCGCCAGCCGCAAACTTTTTCTTGCCCGCATAGCGGTTTAGAGCCATCAGATCAGTGGTTGCCTGAAAATAGACATCTCCCCCGTCTCCGCCATTGCCGCCGTCCGGCCCGCGCCCTTTTTTGAAAAAAGACGCTTTGCCCGGACCGCCGTGCCCACCCGAGACTTCAATTGTGGCTTCATCAGTAAGCATAGACGTATTATATATGTTAAAATCTTTTTGTGCCGCCGTGGCTCAGTGGTAGAGCGGCTCTTTCGTAAAGAGTAGGTCGGTGGTTCAATTCCACCCGGCGGCTCAAAGTTATGCAATCACCATACAGCAGACTGCAATATCGTTACGAGAAACGCACCCAGCAGCGGATTCTTCTTTCCATTTTCGGATCTGTTATTTTGTTAATCCTCCTGCTCATTTTTGGCCTTCCGGCCCTGCTTAATCTCACCGGTGCAATAAGTAATTTCCGGACAAATAAGAATCCTCAGGTCGCCGACAAAACAATTATTCCCACCACCCCAAGATTTTCTCAGGACCTTCTGGCGACCTCTTCGGCGAGAGCCAAAATCAGCGGCGTGGCTGACCCCAAGAGAACAGTGGAACTTTTCCAAAATAACCGGTCGCTTGGCACTGTTGTCACCGAAAGCGACGGTGGTTTCACTCAAGATGTGGATTTGGAAAAAGGCCAAAATGTTTTTATTGCCCTGGCTGTGGGTGACACCGGCCTGAAAAGTGACGAGTCTGCTCCTTTTATCCTTAGTTTTTTTTCCGGTCAGCCAAAACTGGAAGCGGATGTTAAAGACAACGCTATCGCAGGAAAAACGGATCCGGGCAACAGTGTAACCGTTAACGACCGGCTGGCAATTGTTAAAAATGACGGCAGTTTTACTTTTACACCGGAGCTAGCCAATGGCGAAAACAAATTTAAGGTGACGGCCTCGGACCCGGCCGGAAATTCTGCTTCGAAAGAATTAACAATAACCAAAGCCACTCCATGACCCACGGATAGAAAAGAGTATTGTTAAACCAACTGTGAATAAAAACCGCCAGAAAACTTGCTTTAAAAACTAAATTTTTCCTCCCCATAACCCACATTCCCCTCAATACCCCCAAATATGCAATTAAACCCACCACCCCCGACCTTGCCAAGACCACCAGTAATGAACTGTCTGCCCCGGCGCCGGCATGACTTTCCAAGCTGGCCCCGGTGGAATAGCGGTAAGCATCAAAGCCCACACCAAAAAGAGGCGCCCTTTGCCAAACAGTCACCGCCTGTTTCCAATTATTAATTCTGGCCCGGATGCTGCTTTCGCGGGCAAGTTTAGTACCCTCTCCGAAAGTTTTCGGCAGCAGGGGAATAGTTAAAACCAAAAGCAGGGCAGCCAGAACAATTATTTTCAGGGATTTTTTATAGTATGCGATTGCGGCAAACCCGGTCAGATAGGCAAGATATGAAGCACGCGAATAAGTGAGTAGTAATGCGGTATAAACAATTGAAAAATAGATAAATGAGAAATCAATTAAAAATTTAAAATGAAAAATGAAAAATATTAACCCCAGGACAAGAATTATTCCCGCAAATCCCGGATCCAGAAAAGTTGATATCAGCCTGAAGTAGTGTTCATCCCAATTTGCTGTTGCCAGCCAACTCGCGTTAGGCATCAGCAAATATTGGAAAATCCCCACCACTGCCACAATCAAAACAATGGCCTTGAGCGAGTGTGCGAGCGAAACCCTGAGCGAAGTCGAAGGGCTCAAATCCCCCAAAAAGAAAAACATTCCTGCATAAGCAACCCAACGGAAAGCATACATCGCGGCCACTGTCAATTGACTGAGAGGGTAGTTTCCGATGTTTACAAAAAGAGAAATTGCCATTGCCCCCACCCACCACATGATCGGTCCGAACAGTGG
>CAYJLJ010000044.1:0-5624 GCA_964371135.1 uncultured Gammaproteobacteria bacterium
GTGTCATCATAATTTGGAGTAGTAGGTACGTTAATAATATCCCAATCTTTATCTTTTACCAGTAAATTATTATTGGAATAAATATCGGTTTGAGGAAAATAAAAACGGTTAATCCGGACAGCAGCCGGACCGGCAACCTCAACACTAAAACTTGTTCCAAAGGCATTATTTGTCATCCCGCTTAATTTGGCACTGCCATAAATGGCCGATACCGGGGAGGAATTTTCCACAAAATCCGCGCTTTGATGCCACTGGGGAGTGAATTCATTACTGGCCGCCGTCGATGTACCGCGGTAGGCATCAAAAACCGGATCAGCAATACTTAATGACTGGTTAATCCTCAAATGGTTCCGGTTAGCAACCAAAGTAAAAGCTATTAGAATAACGGCAGCCAGTGTAGGGAATTTAAACCGGTTGGTTACAAAAGCTGTCAGGAAGGCAACAGCCAAAGACGCAGTTCCCAGAAACCTCCATGGGAAATCCACGATTATAGTAATCAAAGGCAGCACCTCCCAAATTCGCCGGATATATGGTTGGTCAACCATAAAAAATATTACGATACCCAGGATTGCCAGGAAAAAAATGGCCGTCCACGTTTGGAGAGATATTTTTCTTCCGCGGTTTCTTATTAAAGTCCACCCTATCATCGCCGTGGAAACTATTACTGAAAATATCTGCGCCAAACCCAGCTGCAAAGACATGCCGTCATGTAAAGTTCCCCCCAGGTCGAAACCATAACCCCACGGACTGCGAAGAAGCTGCCACCAGGCAACAAAGTAGTTAAAATAGTACGCCATTCCCCTGTCAAAAAAGATATATTTTCTCTCCAAAAAATCCGGCAGATAAATAAAACTTGCCATCAGAAATCCCGCCAGGAAAAATAAGCAGACCCGGATAAGGCTGTTCCATTTCCTGGTAAGAAACACCCAAAGCAAAGCCCAACCAAAAGCGACCGGCAGGGAAATTGCGGCTATCTCATTATGGGAAAGGAGTAGAGCAGTAGTAGAAAAAGCCAATAGAAATTGCCAGAGATTTGCCTTTTTAGACTGGTATATTTTTTGGACGGAAAGCAGAACGAGCGGAATGAAAGCATAGGCCAAATTTTCCGCATAAGCTGCCCGGACATAGAGATTTAAAAAGCGGTATGGCACCCAAACATAGTAAACCGCCCCGACCAGCGCCGCCAAATTCCCGAAATTTTCCTTCAACCACCAGAACATAAAAACTGCCGATGCCAGTGTTGAGGTAATCATTACCAGCCTGAAGCTGTCCTGATAGCTAAACTTCACCAGATGAAAAACCCCGCCCAAAAAATATGGCAAAGGGTAAATATAGGTAAAAATAGGCGACCCCATCGCTGCGTTCAGGTTAGTGGCCCATCTGGGGGGAAACTGCCCGTCTTTGATTGTCCGGTAATAGGCGGCGATTCTTGTCGTATGGACAAAGCCGTCATGTGAAGTATAAAAAGGGGTCTTAATTAAGGACAACAGGGCAACCAGCGTAAAAAAACCTGCTGTTAAAAGGCTAAGAAGAGTGGATCTGTTCACTTTTTTTCTTTAGTTTTTAAAAAAATCGGGCTATGATAAATTCCCCATCTGTTAAAAATGAACAAAGCGGCTTGCCAGCAGCTCTCCAAACCAAACTTAAATCCCCGCCACCAGTTAATAGTATGCTGTTGGTCATGATAGCGTGTCGGAATCGGAATTTCCCCAAGGCGCAGCCCGGCGTCAATTGCAGAAAAAGTAAACTGTTGGTCAAAAACGTAGTCATTGGAAAATCTCTGAAAGGGTACTTTCTCCAGGGCTTTGCGACTGTAAGCCCGCAGCCCGCTCATATATTCGGAAATGTTTTCGCCGGTAATAATATTGGCAAAAAGGGTAAAAAGGCGGTTAAAAAAATATTTCTGTTTGGGCATACCTCCGGCAAGAGCTGTCCCCCGATTTTTTATCCGGCTGCCGAAAACAAGATCAGCTTCGCCGTTAAGAATCGGCTCCACCAAATTTCCGATTTTTGTTCCGTCATATTGGTAATCAGGATGAAGCATGACGATAACATCAGGATTGTCTTTAAGCGCCTCCCAATAGCAGGTTTTTTGATTTCCTCCATAACCGAGATTGTTGGGATGACGATAAACCGTCAGCCCGAGTTTTTTAGCCACTTCTGCCGTACGGTCTTTGCTGGCATCATCGACCAGAATTATTTTGTCAACCAGTCCCTGCGGAATTTCCTGAATGGTTTTTTCAATCGTTTTTTCCGCGTGGTATGCGGGCATCACGACTATAACTTTTGCCTTTTTCATTTCTTAATTTTATACAATTTCAGGTAATCTTTTCCAGAGCCTTCTTGAAACTGAGCAACTAAAGACACTTTCCAGGTCGGCGGAGCTGAAGGATGCTGGTAAACAACAAAGTAGTCCAGTTCGGGAAGCAAAATTTCAGGCATCGGCCAATAGGGTTTAATCACCAGATCGGGGTGGTCTTTTTGATAAAGCTCCAAAGCATACGGCATTAAACCAAAAGTCCCTTCAACACCAACTGTCACCTTCTTTCCGGCAAAAAAGTTGTTTAATTCTTTAACACCAAAACCGGCTGACCAGCTGTTTAAATACTGGCTGGAATCAGTATCCGCAATCGGCGCATAAACCGGGTCGGTTAGAAGTTTATAGTTTGTGTAAGCCGGAAGAATCAAGACCGCAACCAGAGCTACCGGGGCAAATTTTTTCAGATCGGATAGTCCGGCTGCCGCAAGAATTAAAAGCATAGGCGTAAACATTAATAAAAACCGCGGGTAGATTACCTTGTTAAATAAGGACATAAAGAAAAATAGTGAAAGAAAATAGGTCAAAAGAATGATTTTCTGCCGGGAAATTCTAATAAGACTAATAACGATCAGGGCCACTATTGGCCAAGTCAGATACTGGACCTCCCAAAGGGTAAGCGCCCGGAAGTTGCCGGCGAAAAACTGAAACGGATTTCTAATAAACTGTGACAGGGGAACAATAAATTCATAACTTTTGAGGTTAATTACATACGCCTGCGGAAGCAGAAAAATTAAAGAATATATTCCTCTGGCAATCGCGGCGGCAAGTAGCAATAAGGCAACATATCTTATAATGCTCTTCGGGCGTAATACTATTAATATAGGCAATAGGACAATAAAGAATTCCGCCGGAGTTTTTGTCAGCCACCCAAGACCCAAGACTATCCCCAACAAGATTGCCACTTTTAGTTTTAATGTTTTTACCAGGAGGACTCCCAATCCCAAACTCCAGATCCCCCACATCGCCAGCAAACTGTCAGCCAAAGCAAACCGGTCATAGAAAAAGGTGAAAGAAGATATAAGATAGAAAAAAGAAGAAAGATAGGCAATTTTTTTATCGTCAAAAAACTGACGGGCGGCAAAGTAAACGCCCAGCATGGCAAAAAAGCCGGCGAAAACAGAAACTAACCTGCCAACAAAGAGAGGGTCAGAAAGGGGCAAAACCTTCATTGCCAAAGCCGTCAGCCACATAAAAAGCGGCGGTTTGCCGTCTGTTAACGGCAAATAGAGATATTTCCAATCGCCGGCCATAATCTGACTCCAGCGAAGATAAATCGCCTCATCGGTAAAAATTGGAATTAAAGTCAGGTTAATCAGGCGGCTGATAAAATATAGGGGAATGGTTATCAGCCAGAATATCCTATTCATAGAGAATAAAGCTATCTAATTGCTTAACTATTTTGCGGCCTCCGTTTGATTCTTCCGGCGCCCGGATATAAAGTATCTTTCCTTTTAGCGGTTTGTTATTAAAGATATATTTGTCAAAGCCAGCCACCGACCAGAAACCGAACTGATCCCGCGATGCCTGCCGGCTCTGCCAATACTTTTGAGGATCATAGCGGTTGTAGAAAAGAAAATAAATATAGGGACGGCCGTAATGATTGGTCACGTCGATATAATCATAATCCTTTTGCGCTGCCGCCACATATTCCACCATTTGTTTATAGCCGTATTGCCAGTCACCGGAATATTTTTCGGGATAGACAAAATAGTAATTTTGGAGATACAAAAAAACTGATATGGAGAGTGAAACCGAAATAAGTATCTTGAGAAACTTGAGCTGTTTAAGTGACTTAAATAATTGCACCGCGCCAATTGCCGCGATTATTTGCGGCACCGGTAAGACATTCAAGGTCCGCAAGGCATGCGGTGTTTCCCGGGCAAACGCCGCCGGAACTGGTCCTAAAATGAGCCAGGCCAGAATTAAAAACG
Source organism: uncultured Gammaproteobacteria bacterium (assembly GCA_964371135.1). Taxonomy (GTDB): domain Bacteria; phylum Patescibacteriota; class Microgenomatia; order JAMCZE01; family JAMCZE01; genus JAMCRP01. The sequence continues at coordinate 4,252 of CAYJLJ010000044.1, forward strand.
CAGTTTTGTTGTGTTTTTTAATTAAGGAAAAAATTCCCAATATGACAAGCGGGAAATCAAAAAGATACATTTCCCCGACGGCCCGGGTTGAAAGTCTGGGATTAATATCCCCGGTTTGGAAAAGAAAATCGAAACGGTAGTGGTCAAGATAGTGACGCAAGAACTCCCCGGCATAGAGAACCCGCCGGTTGTAAACAATTTTTGCCCACAGAGCATTATTGTTGTCTGCTATATTTTTGTTTGCCGTCTCGACAATGCTTACATCATTCATCCAGGCCACTTCATTAAAACGCAGTTTTCCCTCCGGGGAGAGAAGATGAGGAACAAGCGGAAGAAGTAATAGTAAAATTGTCAGATAGAAAAAGACTGCTCCTTTCCAGCGCCGCAGAATATCTTTAATAAAGATTAAACTCATTGCTGCAACCAGTAACGGCACAAACACCCGGTGAGAATTGAAAGTATACATCGCTCCTGCAAAGAAAATAGAAGATAGAAAATAGAAGATAGGATTACGACGGGCTTGGAGAAAAAACCAGACACCAAACGCAGTAAAGCATGTGGCCAAATTTGCTTCAAAAGCCGCCCGGCTCATTTGAAGTGACCAGGGGGAAACAGCAATAAACAGTGCCGTCAACAAAGCCCATTTCCTATTGCGGGTCAGCTCCGTTACCAGCAGATAACTGGCTAATACTAATAGTATCCCGGCGATTGCCGACGGAAGACGAACGGCAACTTCGGTCAGTCCAAATATTTTGACAAAAGGAGCGGCGGCATAAATATAGCCAATTGGCTTGTAATCCCCAAAGGCGGCAAAACTGTCATGCGGCAAAAACACCCCATGTTCATCGCGCAGAGTCGTCGCAATTGAATAGGCGTTATAACCCAAAGATACTTCATCCCAATAGAGCGACGGCGGAACTTTGCCTAACTGATAGAACCTTAAAACAAAGGCGAGCAGCAAAATACTGATTAAAAGTATTTGTTTTTTCACTGGAGATTATCGGCTAATATTAAAACCTTTCCATCGCGTTCAGCAATTAATTTATATTTTCCTGGTTCAATAGCGTCTGAGTTAAGCCGCCAGCGTTCAGTGATAAGCAAAAACGGTCTCGGCCCGAAAGAGAGGATTTTAACTAAACTGTTAGCGGTCGGCTCCTGGTTCACGACCAAATTAACTTTCTTTTGGGAATAATAAACAATAGTTGGCCAGAGGTCAGGTCCATCCAGGAAAAGTTTTTCACTACGGTCACGGGCCGCACTGGCGATAAAAGCCCAGGAATTTAAGCCGGTATCTGTTAATCTAATTTCTGTCCGGAACTTATATATTTGTACCAGTGAAAAAACAATTACAAAAAGAGTTGTCAGGGCTATGG
>CAYJLJ010000045.1:0-5462 GCA_964371135.1 uncultured Gammaproteobacteria bacterium
GACAAAGGCCGGAGACCCGTTCCAGGGAACAATTATCTGCCGCGTGGGGATAGCGGTATTCCAAATTTAAGGTTTCGTCAGCCCCGGAATCCGTGATGGCCACCTCTTTTGTCACTTTGGGAACAATATAGAGATTGGATTTAGCCCCGGCCAGGTTGGCATCGTTGACATGAAGATAGTCCCCGTCATAAATCTTGATCCTTCCGGCAAAATTGAGAGCCTCAATTCCCCGTTGGGCATCTTCATTATGAAGATAGAAAAGAATGTGTTTTTGCATAATTTCCGTCATCCCGGCTTGAAACAGCGGAGCATAGACCTGCTTTGACCCGGTCATGGCCTTTTTCATCATGGTTTGCAGAAGAACGCCAATGATGTCTTTGCGGCTGCCGCGTTCATAGGACTTGGGCTCATCAGCATATTTTTCCAGTTCCCAGATCACCATCGGACAATCACACTGCGGAACTTTCTTTGTGGTAAAAGTCGTGCCGTAAGTTTCCACCGGCCCCAAAACGTCCATCAGGGCCACCAGAACGTGAGTGTCCATGGCGATAATGCCGTCAATTTTTTGTTTGCTATTGGACGTCGCATAAAGATCCTCGAATGTTTTCATTGAGGAGAAAAAGTCCGGCGAGAAATTGGCGTCGCGCATTCTCCAGCCGTAAACATTCAAATATTTGGCGATCGGATCGGGTGGAGCCACATGCTTAGTCATGGTGTCATCGAGTTTATAGATGTCATCCGAGGTTTCCAGGAAAATCTTACCTTTTTCAATGCGGAAAATCGCGTAGGCAGTGATAAATCCTCCGGTCGGACGCAGTTCCGCGTCATTTTGGAAAAGGACCATATATTTTTTGGTCTCCTTGGATCCCAAAAGTTCGGGCAGCTGCTTAACCATCGGCCGGGCTTCTGTCAGCATGTCATCAGCCAGATCAATGGCCTCTTTGCCGGCCACAATCTGGGCGCGGATCTGTTTGCCCTGAAAACTTTGCGGGTAACGGTTGGGATCAACCTGGTCCATTGCTTTACGCACTCCATTAATCTTAAGAGCAATCTGGTCAATTTGCGGGGTGATTTTGTCCAATGTTTCCACCATCTTGGCAATCCGCTCTTCCGTGGTGCCCCCCACAAACGTTCCCTGACCTTTAAGTCCCAGCAGATCAGCGTAGGGTTCAATTGCAGTGGTCGCAACCTCTGCCGCTTCAAGTCCCTGCTGGCCGGCGTCAAGCATGGCGAAAGCGTCTCTGGTGTAGCCGCCCAGGAATGGAATAAATTTTGTCCAGGTCAGAGGCAAAAAATCACCTCTCACTACCAACAGTTGTTTTTTTGTTGCCTGAACCGCTTCTCTTGTTTTGGCGATATCCTGCGATTTGGCCGCGTCCTTTATTCCCAGGGCCAGGCGATAGGCAACTTTGCCATCGGTGTAAACCTTAAATAGCGGAATTCCAATAATAAGCCCCAACACCAGGAGAACCCCCAAAAGAACCAGAAGGAATTTTTTAACCGGGAACTTACGTTTGGTCATAACCGATTCCGGCTTGATTTCCGTTTTCTCGTTGGGATTAATTTCTTTGATTTCTTCGTCCATGAGTTCCATCAGGATATCACCATTTGTTCAGCATTGCCAATGGAGTTTTTAAGACGTAGAGAAAATCTTTCCAGATGGACTTCTGCTTGGCATAGGCAGCATCCAAGACGACACGTTTATCCCATGAAAGCTTATTTCGTCCTCCGGTTTGCCAGGGACCAGTCAGCCCCGGTTTAATAGATAATGCCACTTCCAATTCGCGTCTCAAACCCGGATAAATTTTCAGCTGTTCGGCAATTTCGTCTCCCACCGCATCTTTTCGGTATGCCCGGGGCCCAACCATGCTCATGTCTCCCGTCAAAATATTCCAAAGATTCGGCAGTTCGTCAATCGTATATTTTCGGATAAAACGCCCCACCCTCGTGATCCTGGGATCTTCACCGGCATTATTAAACTTCCAGCCTTCTTTTTGCTTGAACACTTTCATATATTCCGGGTGTTTCAGAAGAAACCCGTCAGCATCATCAACCATGGACCGGAATTTCCACATATCAAATACTTTTCCGTTCTTGCCGACGCGTTTAGCCTTATAGATTGCCGGTCCCGGAGAATCCAATTTAATCGCAATGGCGATAAGAATTATCAGCGGTGAAAAAAGGATAATGACAAACAAAGCGGCCAGAACGTCTGTTGTCCTTTTAAGAATGTCGTATGTAGTTATCATATTTCTTTTCGGCAGCTTCCTTAAACTCTTTTTTAAATCTCTCCTTCGAAAATCTTTGCGCGTTATTAATACAATCTTGTGGAATCACCCTGATTTCCCCTGTCTCCCCGATTTTCCTGATTAGGCTTTCTTCCGTTTGCTTTTCAAAAAACCAGCCTGTTTTTCCGTCAATAACTGTTTCGGTTACTCCGCCTTTTTCATATGCTATCACCGGTTTGCCGTGCGCCTGAGCTTCCACCGCCACAATGTTAAAATCTTCTTCCCCGGGAATTACGACTGCTTTGCAAGCATCATAATACCGATTAAGCCGCTCATCTGTCAAATAGCCCAAAAACTCAATGTTCTTTTTAGCCATCGCTTTTAGTCTCTCTTGATCCTTACCCGTACCGATTATTTTTAGCGGCAATCCAAGTTTGTTGAAAGCTTTAACGGCAATATCAATTCTCTTTTGGGCTACCAAACGCGAAACAATTAAATAGGACTCGTCTTTATTTTCATAAGAGGTGGTCCCGCTAAGCGGGGCCCCCCTACGCGGTACCACCTCTTGCAAAGCTACTGGCGGGTAAATTACTTCGCTCTCGCGATTATAGATGCGTTTAATTCTTTCCTGAACTGTCTTGGAAATTGTCAGATAGTCATCCGGCCGGGCCGCGACAATCCTGTCATACCAACGCAGGTAGCTTACGATAGGTTTACTGATTTCCCTGAATATTCTCGATTTTCCCGAGAAATAGTCATCATGGCTGTCCCACAAATAGCCAACCGGGTTCAAACAATAGCAGAGATGGAAAGTTTTAGGCTTGGTAATAATAGCTTTCGCAAATTCATGGGTTACGGACACAACCATGTCGAATTCGTCAAAATTAAATGATTCGAAAGCGATTCCCATGAGAAATGGGTACATTTCATGCTCGTTCTTTGGGAGCGGCAATTTTTGAAGAAAGGATGTCCTCACTTCAAAGGAATCAGCCCATGGTGTCAGCTCTTTATCGTAAACAGACGTGTACAAAGGCGCCTCAGGCCATATCTCATGCAAAGCGAGCAGAACCCTCTCCGCCCCGCCAAATTTATTTACCCGATCGTAAACTAAAGCAACTTTCATATATTTTATGAGTTTCTCGTACGCACTTCCCCCAACTATACGAGGCAACTTTCTTATAGCCTTGGTCGATTAACTCTTTTATCCTTTGCTTGTCCTTTAAAGTTTCCTTTATCACTTTGGCAATGTCCTCTGGGTCATTGTGATTGAAATACTGTGCTGCTTCGCCGTAAACTTCATGGAAAACAGGAATGTCCGAGACAATCGCGGGACAGCCAACGCTCATTGCCTCAAGCGGGGGAATGCCAAAGCCTTCCATTTTTGAGGCGGTTACCAGGGCCTGCGCATGCCGGTACCAGTCAGCAATCCTGTTATTGGGCACCTCGCCTACTACCTCAACGTATGTGGATTTAGGCAGGCGCGGATAGAAAAACTTGTCATTGCCCACCAAAACCAGCTTTATCTTCAAAATCTCTATCGCTTTTATTAAAGTTTCGACATTCTTATGCGGATGAGCGTTACCAACGTACAAGATATAGGGTTTTTTAGTTGGTGCCGGACCCGGTTTAGAGGTGTCCTCCAGGGTCCCGGATTCATAGATAACGGCAACTTTTTCCGGATCAGCTTTATAGTGTTTAACTATTTCGTTTTTGGCATCGTTGGACAAAGTAAAAATCTTTTCCGCCCGACGGGTGGAAACCCAGTTAACCAAATGGTAACCAATTTTTTTAATACCATACAGCCAACCCGGCAAAGTTGACCACTTTCCGGTTTTATAATGATCAAAAATTAAATCATGGATCGTGATTACAAATTTACCGGGATAAAGTATGGGGAAAGAAAAGTATGGAAAATGCAACAGATCCAGCTGTTCTTTATAAAATATCCACGGAAGAATTAACTGCTCCCGCAAAGTATGCCAATGGATATCACACCGGACTTTTTTCCAATTTTTGGGCATTTCTATTTGGTCGTAAACCGAAGAGGTAAAAAACCAAACAAACTCCTGATCGCGGGGCAAATAATTAAAAAGCTGCCGGATATACCGGCCTACCCCCGTCTCATTCCACAACCGGCCATCAATGCCAATTCTCATTAGTCTTTATTTTTTCTAAGATAACTAAAAAGTGTTATCGTGGTAAAACTTAGCCAGCGAAAAAACTCCGGATACTGTTTTCTGTAATGTTTGTCGTAAAAAATTTTCATCGCCTGGTAGCGGGCATTATTCCAATGCCTAGAGTTTTGCGGATCTTTAACCGCAATATCCTTAGAGGTTGACTTGAGGCCCGAACTGGCTCCCCAATAGTGCATGATTTTGACATCCGGAACAAAATAGACCTTATAGCCCAGCTCTTTTACCCGGTAGCACATTTCCAGATCTTCTCCGTAGGAAAAATAGTCTTCGTCAAACCAGCCGATTTGATCCAATAATGGCTTGCGTATTAACAAAAAGGTTCCCGAACAGGCATCAATTTCGTGGATTTGGTTAAGCAATTTTAAATTGCCGCGATAATTTGATGGTAAACCTAAAAAATAAAGTAAAGAGTTCCAGGGTGTTGGAAAACCCCGATGGCTGGCGTAATACAGCTCCCCGTTAGGCAAAACTGTCATACAGGTGGAAATTCCGGCGTCCGGCGTCTCGTCCATAAATTTCACCATTCTTTCCAATGTTCCCGGATAGACTTTGGTGTCTGAATTTAAAAATAAAATATATTCTCCCCGGGCAATTTTTCTGGCAGCGTTATTTCCCCGGGTGTATCCGCAATTTTTGGCATTTGAAACCAGCCCGACTTGAGGAAATTCTTTTTTAACCATGGCCACTGACCCGTCCAGGCTGGCATTGTCCACGACAATTATTTGATAGTCTTCATGTTTGGGCAATGATGCCAAACATTGTTTTAATAGCGCTTCAGTATTGTAATTAAGAATAACGATTGATAGTTTCTTCATAAATTTTACTTAAATCATTGGCGATTACTTGCCAGTCATATTTTTCTTTAATTAATTTTTTGGCATTGGTAACCACAACATTATAAAGTTTTTGGTTTGTTAAAAGTTTAACCACAGCTTTAGCCATTTCCACCGGAGTGTCAGCGATAAGAATATCTTTTCCGTTTGTAACTTCTATCCCCTGAGCCCCCACACCAGTCGTCACCACCGGGACACCGGTAGAC
>CAYJLJ010000046.1:0-5427 GCA_964371135.1 uncultured Gammaproteobacteria bacterium
TATTGAAGATTTTCAAGCTTTCCAGGAACAATGCCAGCATCCACGAGATTGGCACAATGCGCCGCGCGATGGGTGGCGTGAGAGTGATGCGATGAAATTCAGAGCGGCAGTTGGGGGGATCAGTTATCAGTGATCAGTGAACAGTAATCAGTGGGAGACGCCGCGCGTTTGAGGGTTGGTGGGGTTTAGCCAGAAGTCGTACAAGAGGATGAGGCCGCAACCGCTTGCTACATCAAGTGCGTTCGTAATGCCGGCCCTTCTAACCGCAAATCGAGCCGATTACTGCTTCTTGCATTAATATCTGAACTCTTCTTTGCCTGAAGTTGGGCAAAAATCGAGATTCTGGTTCAGATATTTGCGCAGTACTCTGTGAGTACATTCCGCCCCAATATTATCTCATCACTGAAAGGGTCTCCCGCGACATCCACAGCGGGCAAAATGATCTCTCCAATACGAAGGTCCACTTTGTAAACGTAAACAGAGTGTTTATCTTGCCACTGACTGCTCAAGACCGCCGGCCTCATTACTGGCGCGTCCAGCGATTTTATCAAGGCCAGGGGGATTATGGTGAAGTCTGCCCCGCTAACTACTATCGCTGTGAAAGAGCCGCTCCAATGATCCGATGCAGGGGCTGACAAGACAACGTCCAGCGCTGGTATGGGTGGAAAAATCACCTGTAAGTACGATTGAATCACGCTACGTTCTCCAGAAGGCGAGGGCTACGGACGACAATGGTTTGGCGAGTTTCATGAAGAACCGGGGTGATCAGGATCGGCTGCCTTCCAAAACGTTTATACACTCTCTGCCATAATGCCGAACTATCTTCATCGTGATCCACCACCTTTGCATGGCGCATGGCGATATATTGGCCGCCATATTTTGCCAACAACTGGTTGTGTTGCGCTTCGTAAGCCTGTTGCTCACGCTCAATTTGGGCAATCTGCTCGTCTTGTTCAACGCCCCAACCCTGGTCATGGACGGATGGCTCATCAGCCAGGTAGCGTTCGATAGCCCGATCCAGCAGTTCTGAGATGTCGGTTCCTTTTTTCTCAGCCATCTGCCGCAGTTTCCCAATGGTACGCTCCGATAATGACACTTGGATCATCTCTGCTCTCCGTCTTTCCTACACTCAAATTATATCGCAATTTGTCAGTCATCAGGCGTCAGTTATCAGTCCTCGGTCACCCGTCTTTGTTCCTCGGCCTTATCCCCACCAGGTAATGCGTGTTGAAAATCATCAGCCGCTCCAGCCCGCAGGCCAGAATCCACGAGATTGGCACAATGCACCGCGCGAGGGGAGGCGCGAGGGTGATGCGTTCGATGGAATTTACATATCCAAGGAATTACAAATCGCTTGTTCGATGAGCCGAAGAAATCGCTCTGACAAAGCGCCAATTTTGCCGGTTAAGCGTTGTTTATCCATTGCGCGGATTTGCTCCGTAAGCACCTTTGAATCCTGTTCCAGCCCGCCTTCGCCGCGAGGGATCAGAACATGGCTGGGAGAAAGGCGTTCAATATTTGTCGTCAATGGCACAACAATGACCAGTTGACTGCGCTGGTTGATCACGTTATTGGAAACCACTACGACAGGCCTGACTTTCTTAATCTCGACCCCAATCGTCGGATCCAGGTTAGCCCAAAAGATGTCTCCACGCTGAACGACCTGGTTCATGTCGAAAAACCATCGTTAAATTCTGCATCGGCGAAGGCAAAATCGGCCATTAATTCACGCTCTTCTGCTTCGTCTTGCGGCGTGCGCGTCTCATAATAGGCTTCATAGGCCTGCCAGCGCTGCACTTTTTCCAACTCTTGCACGTACCTTTCGAGCAGGAACGTGACCAATTCGCGAGCATCATCCAAGGCCTCAACACGGGCGCGGTCAAGCAAAGTCCCGGGCAACTCGATTTTAACTGTGTGTGTCAACATTTTAGATCCTCCGAGCGCTTCCGATCAGCACTGTCTTTTATCCGATCCTTACCATCCCAGTATACTTCACCCCCTGTGCCGAAGCAAGCAAAGCAACAGTCATCAGTGATCAGTAAGCAGTAAATGGTAAATGGTAATCAGTGGACAGATGCCGTGCGTTTACGGGTTGATGGGATTGAGCCAGAAGTCGTACCAGAGGATCATGCCCCCAGGTTTTCCCAACCTGGGGTCTGGACTTCGGAGGACACGTTGCATATCTGCGCATATATTGCGGCGAATCTCTGGATCAAGAATGGAGGAAATCGCCGTCATGCAGAACCAGGTCGAAGGTTTTGGATGCATACGGCAACGACTGTCCATCTGCGTTGGCAAAGCCTGAACCCCGTAGCCTCCGATGCGCATGGAGCAGACGGTCAAAGAGCAGATCCACACCGTAGAGATTTTCGGGGGAAGCGCCAAAGCCCAGAACCTCCGTCAACACGCCGCCCGCGCTAGAAAAGCAGGTCGGGCGAGTCGCGCTTGATCAAACTGTTTGCGGCTCGGTAATACGTAATACCCTCGCTTGTACTGAGTCCATAATCGAATCCCGGATAAAGCGACTCGCCTCCAGGATTTCAATGCCAATCATTTCGCCTTTGTTATTCAATTCGACCGTAATATTAGGGGTGAGTTCCACGCTCCCAACTTCTGGTTCATTTGAAATAGCCAAATGCAAAACATCATCTTTCTCGAAGTACATCATGCGTATTTTACTCATGGATAAATCTCCTCGTCTTGAGCCGAAAGTTGACTTGCTGGCGTGTGGCGGCATGGATAGTTACCGGTGTTATCGAATCCCGCCCAGTTTCGCAAGGAATCATCACCAACGTATCGTCAATCCGTCCTACAGTAATGAGGCGCCCTGTCACGGTATCAACGTATCGCTCACCCGAATATCTCACAATTTGCTCCACCTTGGCAAGATCAAATCCTCTCAACCTTGCCCGATATTCCATGTAGTCCGTCCATACTATCTTAACCTGGGATTCTGTCATTCAGCACAACGACTTTCTGTCCCATCAATGAGTGAACGATAATTTGACCTGTTCATCGTTATGCGCCTCTTCCACTCCATCATTATACCCTGTGAGAACAGTGATCAGTCTTCGGTCATCCTTCATCCCTCATCTTTCATCCTTATCCCCACCAGGTAGTGGGTATCCCCAAAGGGGACGCTGTTGAAGATTTTCAGATTTTCGAGAAACAGGCACAATCCCCAGGAGATGGGCGCTAATTTTCGGGTGATGGGTGGCGCGAGGGTGATGCGGTGAAATTCATAGCGGCAATTGGGGAGGAACAGTTATCAGTGAGCAGTCATCAGTCATCAGTGGACGGATGCTAAAGCACGATATACTAAAGTACGATGTGCCGCGCGTTTGCGGGCATGAGGGAACCGCTAGCGCGCTTTAAGTTTCTTCCGCACAAATTTGCGAACACGCGTTACGTCTTTGTGCGCTTGTTTCCCCAATTCAAACGGGACGCTTAATCCTGGGTAACGAATGGTAACTGCGTAATGTTCCAGGCTTTGCAGCGGGCGCCGGATCGTTTCAAAACTTCCATCCAGTCGGATACATAAATCCAGCAACTGCATAAGATTATGGTTTCTTGGGAAATCAATCTCATGCTCTTCAAGATAGGCTTTTACGTATTTTTCCGCGCACTGCTGACAATGGAAACATGCCGCATCCACTACGGGGATTTCAATTTCATAAAGCAGGGCCTCCGCCGCACGAAAATCATCCTCCGCTTTGAAAACCCATTCCTCAGTGATCTCGCGCATAAAGCACTTTCCCTTTTGCGATGATCTCTTTCATAAACCTGTCCCCCATTTCCCTGCGTTTCCTGACTGTCGAACGGGAACGGGCGAGAATGTCAATGCTGAAGGTAATGCGCGGGAGCGATTGCAAAATTTCAAGGGAGGTTTTCAATTCGCCTTTTGGCGTTTCCATCACCACCAACAAATCCACATCGCTTGACGGCTGTGGTTTTCCATAAGCATAGGAGCCAAACAGAATAATTTCTTCGGGCTGAAACTTCTCGGTAATGTGTTTCACCACAGCCCGAATCGTCGCCCTGGGAATGGGTCTGGTCAGGGGCGGACTAAAAACAGATGGCGCAACCATATTTCTGATTATATGTGACTACTGCAAAAAGTCAATCTCGCCGCAGGTGGAAGCAGTCATCAGGGAGCGGAGAGCAGTGGGCAGAGAGCAGTGATCAGTTATCAGTCATCAGTAATCAGTCCTCGGTCTTCCTTCATCTTTCATCTTTCACGCAAAGCGTTCATCTTTGATCGCCACCAGGTAATGTGAATTGAATATGGTCAGCCGCTCCAACACACAGGCCAGGATCCACGAGATTGGCAGGATGCGCCGCGCGAGGGGAGGGGCGAGGGTGATGCGATGAAATTCATAACGGCAATTGGGGAACGGTGGACAGTGGACAGTGGGCAGTGGGTAGTGAGCAGTGGGCAGTGGGTAGTGAACAGTCATCGGTCATCCCTTCATCTTTTCCCGTACAAATGTCAAAAACTCGCGCAATGCTTGCGGGGGATTCGCGCTAATCCGACTCTCTACCACGTTCATTTCACTACCATCGTGAAAGTGGGAAGGAAAGGTACCAACAAGCGACCAACGCTTATGCGGCGCGTTATCATGCCGGTAGATCGTTCCGTCCAGCGCCCCTCGTTCCCAATGAACACTATACCGCACTCGGTTGAAAATTGCCCTTTTTTAAACGGCAGAAAGCGCAATTTTCAACCGTGGGTATTATATAGCGTCCCAGAAGTTTCAACGAGAACCAAACGTCCACGAAACTTCCATCATGAAGAATGATGCGTAACTCATTGATGTCTGGGGAAATCGCCTCGCTCACAATGTCAGAAAATTCAACTTCAGCAATGTCCCGCAACTGGCCGATGTCCACTTGTGTCATGACAGCGATTCAAGATACTTCTGGAGCCGCTCGCGTTTATATTCTAAATGGTCAAGACGTTGCAAATCCCGCCAGGAACCAGCTTCTTCGAGCGTACCCTTCCGATAGCGCTCATCCATCTCCTCCACGCTGGAGACATTGTAGCGGCTTGTCATCTCAAAAATTTCAGCTTGAACTGCCCGAAGCTGGCGTTCAAGGTAGCTATACAATCCTTTAAGGATCAGATCCTTTTCGGGAATCTGCAACTCTTCAGCCACTTCGCTAAGAATGTTAATCGTCTGTACGGTCATCGCAATCTCTCTTCCTTTTCAAGGCATGAAGTTCCTGTCCAAGTAAAGTGATTATACATCAGTCGCCAGTTATCAGTTATCAGTGAGCAGTGAGCAGTGAGCAGTGTTCAGTAATCGGTGATCAGTTACTTTCGAATAATGTCTATTTTCCTTGGCTTTTGCGCCATGCTTCTACTGATAACAATAAATCCTGGACCGCCCCAACACACCGCCGGGCAACCTGCATCGCGTCTTTTGC
>CAYJLJ010000047.1:0-5345 GCA_964371135.1 uncultured Gammaproteobacteria bacterium
AAACCTTCTTTGGAAATAGAAAAGTCCAAGCCGTGGCCACACTGGTCTCTGCTGTTTTTACCACTGCCCCGGCATATTTTCCGGAAATACAAATAGTCCCTCCATCCCAACAAAAAACAGCGGCTCTGGTTTCGAATACAGTGGTTGAGGCAATAAAAAATCTTCAACCAGTGGCTAGTCTTGAAAGTCAGATTAGTGTCGAATCCGGCCGGTCTTTTGAAAATATTCTTTCAAAAGCTTACGGAATCCCTGAAGAACATTTAGTAAAAGTTTTTCCGGCTATATTAAAAGTTGAAACTGGAAGCCATCCTGACGATCCCAACCCCATGCAGGTTGAGGAAAGCACTCTGGAACAAGAATTAAGAGACTTCAAGGCCCGGGTGGGAAAAGAGGAATACGATCTAATTTTTACCGGTCAAAATCCGGTGAACGAAAGGGTTTTAAAGGGCAAAATTCGTTACTGTTTTTATAGTACTTTAGTTAGAAACACTTTTGGTGATTCCTCACAGGAAACACAAAATAATTTTGTTTTGCTTTACTATAATGGCGGATCGTCAATTACGAAAGACGCTATTTCATATTATCTTTCCCATAATCCGGAAATTAATCAAAAGACACTTACTTTAGATAAATTTTACGGATATATGCATACCCCGGCAATTGCATCAGCCTTTCAGGATGCTTATCAACACAAATACAATTTTAAAAGACGACCGTTTTCCAAATGGTTGGAAAACGTCAAACACTACGTTGAAGAGGAAAAAGCGTTTGAGCAAAAATAGGTGCGCTCGGGAGGAATCGAACCTCTATCACTTCCTTCGGAGGGAAGTACTCTATCCGTTGAGCTACGAGCGCGTGGCGGAGGATAGAGGAGTTGAACCCCTTAGCCCTTGCGGGCATTGGTTTTCGAAACCAACGCATTACCGTCCTGCCCATCCTCCTGCTGTGCGCCCGGCCAGAATCGAACTGGCATCATATCCTTCGCAGGGATATACTCTATCCGTTGAGCTACGAGCGCAGTATTTGTATTATACTGCTATATTAAGTCCACAACCAACTGGCGAACCCACTGAGCGGACCATTGATAAATTTAGTACAATGGTTATATGCCCAGAGTGAAATTTGGTTCAGGTCAGCAAAAGCTCTGGATTTTGGAGGTATTGGTAAAAAGTGGGCTAACTTTGTCTGAATTGGCAAGTAAATGTGGCTTCAATAGGAGAACTTTAAATGGATGGAAAAACGAGGAAACAACTATTCCGAAAAGTGCCGGCGATTTAATTGCTTTAAAAACAGGTATTAGTTTGCCTTCAAATGCTCAGATATTGAAAGATTATTGGAATTCCTCCACGAGCGGACGAATAGCAGCTTATAAAAGGATTGAACTATATGGTCCACCAGGAACGCGTGAGAGCAGGGCTAAGGGTGGCCGTGTTTCCCAGATTCGTCGCAAACAACATCCTGAAAATTATAGAAACTGTAAAATTCGTAAGGAATATGTGTGGCCTCAAGAATCTGAAGATTTGGCAGAACTGACGGGTATTCTCCTGGGTGACGGTGGAATTTCGTATGATCAAATTAAGATCTCTTTAAATGGGTCCGTCGAAAAAGAGTATGTACAGTATGTTTCCCAATTAATCAATGAATTATTCCACGAGCACCCTAAAATATTTGCCTATAAAGACCCCCTAGTAAAAGTGTGTAATGTGACTTTATCAGGGATCGCTCTTGTAGAATTTTTCATTAGAATTGGTTTAGGTCGAGGAAATAAGGTAAGAAGACAAGTTTGTGTTCCAGAGTGGATAACTAAAAACCTTAGCTATTCAATAGCCGCACTGAGAGGCCTCATTGACACCGATGGAGGAGTTTTCTATCACGATCACAAAATTAATGGTAAAAGTTACTATAACATTGGGCTAACCTTTACGAGCCGATCGAGGCCGTTGTTGGATTTTGTTCAAGAAACATTATTAAAAATCGGGTTACACGCTAAATTAAGCGGAGACGGTGTTTATTTGTACAGGATTGGAGAAGTGTTAGAATACGAGCGTATAGTGAAATTTGGAAACACACATCACATTGAACGGCTGAAAAATTTCACAGAACAAAAGAGACGTCATTTGGAGGAGTAGCCAAGTGGTTACGGCGATTGCTTGGAAAGCAATTGTGCGCAAGCACGCGCAGGTTCGAATCCTGTCTCCTCCGCCATCGCTGGCCCGCCTGTTCAAGGTAGTGGTATACTCCCCTCAACGTGACCGATTTAGAACAAATAAAACAAAAGATAGATATTGTCAGTCTGATTTCAGAGTACGTTACTCTGAAAAAGGCCGGGGCCAATTTCAAAGGCCTTTGCCCATTCCACAGCGAAAAAACTCCCAGTTTTATTGTTTCTCCCGAGCGGCAAATCTGGCACTGTTTCGGGGGATGCCAGGACGGCGGGGATATCTTCCGTTTTTTAATGCGCATCGAAAATCTGGAATTTCCCGAAGCCCTCAAAATTCTGGCCAAACGGGCCGGAGTTGTCTTGACTTCCTATCAGCCTTCCAAAACAACAGAGCTAAAAGAAAGGATTTATGAGGTCAACCATCTGGCCGCGGAATTTTATAACTATATTTTAACCAAGCATCCTTTGGGTCAAAAAGGGCGCGATTATGTTTCTAACCGGCTAATTACTGACAACTCCGTTACCCTGTTTCAAATTGGTTATGCCCCCAACTCCTGGGATTCGCTTCTTAAGTTTTTGTTAAAAAAGGGCTACTCGCCAGTCGAACTGGAAGCTGCCGGGCTGGTTTCAAAATCGGCCAGAGGCCAATTTTTCGACCGTTTCCGGGGCCGGGTCATGTTTTCGCTTGCCGATCACCGGGGCAATGTCGTCGGTTTTGCCGGAAGATTACTTGAGGAAGTTCACCCCGCAGAAGGCGGGGCAAAGTATATTAATACGGCCGAGACGATTGCCTACACCAAAGGCAATGTGTTGTACGGATTAAATGTTACTCATGACGAAATTAAAAAGGCCGGCTTTGCCGTCGTGGTCGAAGGGGAAATTGACGCCATTTCGTCATACCAGGCCGGGGTACGAAACGTTGTTGCTATCAAAGGTTCAGCTCTAACCGCCGGGCATATTAATTTACTAAAACGTTATACGGAAAACATCTATCTTTCTCTCGATGCTGATTTCGCCGGAGATGCCGCCGCCCATCGCGGCATCGAATTAGCCGACCAGGCCGGGTTGAATATTAAGGTAGTTACTTTTAGCGGGGCTAAAGATCCTGACGAACTTGTCAAAAAGGATCCCAACTTGTGGCGCGAGGCCATTGAAAAAGCCGTGCCGTTTTATGACTATGTCATCGATTCGGCTTTGCAAAAACATGATCCGAAGTCCGCTGAGGGCGGGAAAAAGATCGTCAGCGAAGTGGTGAAATTCATTGAACCCATTGATAATCTCATTGTTAAAAATCACTATCTCAAAAAACTTTCCGGCGCTCTGGGAATTAATCAGGAAGCCCTTTCCGCCCAGTTGGCCAAGGAATTCAAAAAAATGTTGATTCCGAAAGTTTCAGCCACGGGCTACGAGCCACGGGCTACGAGCAAAAGTCGTGGTGAACTCCTGGAAGAATATCTTCTGTCCCTCCTTCTTCAGGCTCCCCAGCCGTCGGATTATTTATTATTGATTGCCCCCCGCCTTAAGGCTGAAAACTTCACCAACCCTGTTTTGGGAGAAATTTACCGCCTGATGGTTTCTCTGGTGGACAATCCCAAATCTGACATTACTTTGCCGGGACGCCGGTTTGAGATTAAATCTTTTGTGGAATTTGTTCCGTCGGAAAGTTTGGACCTGGTCGATAGATTATATCTGCAGGAAAACAAGATTGACCCGGCCGACGACGCGGCGGTTCTGGAAGAAATTCACCGGACCGTTTGGGAAATCAAAGAGCTGACCCTTCGCGACAGGCTCAAAAAAACCGGGGAAGAGCTCAAAAAGAAGCCCGACGACGCTTCTCTGGAACAAATCTTCGCCGAAACCATGACCGTTCTCCAAAAGCTTCAGGAAGAAAGACAGATCTTGACAAGATCTTGATCAGTCCTTAAAATACGCTCTATTATGCCCAAAAAGGCGACCCCCAATAGCTTGACAAAAAAAATTGAAGTTCCTGATAAGGCTGTTGACCTGGTTAAAAAAGGCAAATCTGCCGGTTTTGTCACGCAGGAAGAAATTCTCCAGATTTTTCCCAAGGCCGAAGAGCATTTGGAAGAGCTTGATGAGCTTTACGACCGCCTTATCAACGCCAACGTCGACATCTTTGAAACCACCGCCGACGATCTCGAAAACGAAACTAAAACCGCCTCTGACCTGGAAAAAGAGCTCGAATCCATTGCCGCTTTGGAATCAGGAGGGGTGACCGACCCGGTGCGGATGTATCTAAAGGAAATCGGCCGGATTCCCCTTCTTAACGCCAAAGAGGAAGTTGATTTGGCCAAACGGGCGGAAAAGGGCGAAAAACGGGCCAAAGATAAACTCATTTCTTCCAATTTGAGGCTGGTTGTTTCAATTGCCAAGAAATATTTGGGCCGGGGTATGACCATGCTGGATTTAATCCAGGAAGGCAATCAGGGCCTGATTCGGGCCACGGAAAAATATGACTGGCGCCGGGGCTTTAAGTTTTCCACCTATGCCACCTGGTGGATCCGCCAGGCCATCACCCGGGCCATTGCCGACCAGGCCAGGACAATTCGTATCCCCGTTCACATGGTCGAAACCATTAACCGCTATGTCCGGACCCGCAACCGTTTAACTTCCGAACTGGGCCGCGATCCGTTGCCAACCGAAGTTGCCAAGGAAATGGAACTTGACGTAAGTAAAATTTTAGAAATCCAAAAAATTTCCCAGGAACCCACATCCTTGCAGACAAAAATTGGCGATGAAGAAGATTCCCAACTTGGTGATTTTATTGCCGATGACAAAGCCGCCAGCCCCGAAGATCAAACCAGCAAAGCTTTGCTCAAAGAGCATCTGGAAGAAGCTCTGGGAACACTAAATGACAGGGAAAGAAAAGTCCTGATAATGAGGTTCGGCTTAGAAGATGGCAGACCAAGAACTCTGGAAGAAGTCGGCAAAGCCTTCGGCGTCACCCGCGAACGGATCCGCCAAATCGAAGCCAAAGCAATCAGGAAATTAAAACATCCCTCCCGTTCCAAAAAGCTTAAAGATTACCTGGAGTAAAAAGTAAAAATTAGAAATGCTCCAAAAAATAGGAAAGCAAACCCCAGGAAAATGAGGCGGAAAAGTGACGGCCGCAAGTGGTGATGCAAAGAGGTGAGATTTAGCCAGACTACCAGGCCCACGGAAA
>CAYJLJ010000048.1:0-5227 GCA_964371135.1 uncultured Gammaproteobacteria bacterium
CTCCCATAATAACGAAAATGTCGAAATTAAAACCCCGCCCGGTTTGCCCGGCGGTAGGAATTTGGGCGTCGGGATCAACAATCAGGTTTTGGATAGTCACCAGGCCGTCTTTTATGCCGTCGTAGTAGTTGCCCTGTTTAAATTTTGGGGTAATGACATTTCTTATAATATCTCCGGATCTTGCGTCAGTTAGAAGGGGTTCCAGGCCATAACCAACTTCTATCTTCAATTTTCTATCGTCTATCGCCACAAGCAATAAGACTCCGTTGTCTTTGCCCTTTTGCCCGATTTTCCACTCTTCAAACATTTTAACGGCCGCGTTTTCAATTGTGTCGCCGTTTAAATCCCTCAGAATGGCCACGGCTATTTCATTTCCCGTCTGATCCCGGAAGTTTTGAAGATTTTGTTCCAGGTCAGTTTTCTGTTGAGAGTTTAGTATTCCGGCAAAGTCATTTACAAAGCCGGTCGGAGCGGGAAAAGAAGCTGCAAAAACAGAGCGAATAAAAGTTATAAGAATTATAACCGTTATAAAAGTTATAACTCGCTTCATTAGAACTTTACCTGTGGGGCACTTTCGGCACCGGGGGCTGAGTTAAAGTAGGCTCGGGGTTTCATTCCAAAGATGCCGGCGAGAATATTTCCCGGCAGGATACTGACGGAAGTGTTGTAGCTTTGCACCAGATCGTTGTAGCGTTTTCTTTCCACAGCAACCCGGTTTTCCGTGCCGGCCAGTTCGTCCTGTAAACGCAGGACCGCCTGGTCGGACTTCAGGTTTGGATAGTTTTCAACAATCACCAGTAATCTTCCCAGAGCCGACTCGACCTCGTTCGCGGCCTGGGTTTTGGTTTCGGGATTTTGGGCGCCGGAATAGGCGGCCCGGGCGGCGGCCAGATCGCCAAAGACTTTTTGTTCCTGCTGCATGATGCCCTTGGTGGCCTCAACCAGATTGGGGATTAAGTCAAACCGTCTTTGATATTGTACCTCGACTTGTTTCCATTGTCCGTCGATACTATTATTAGCGGTGACAAAAGAATTATAGTAGCCTCCGGCCATAACCAAAAGGAAAACAACTACTCCGGCAATTACCCACAAAATGTTTTTCTTTAAAAACTCCATACGCTTATAGACTAGCGCGTTCCCAGTCTTTTGTAAAGGTAGTATTTAGTCTTTCCAATATATCCGGTTGGGCAACAAGGATCCCAAGCTCGCGGTTGGAATCGAGGCTTTGAGTAGTGAAATTGACGGAGCCGACGTAGGCGCGAAGGCCGTCAACAATAACCAACTTGGCATGGGGATAGGGGGACTTTAAATATTTTGTCTGCGCATTGGGAACAGGGGAGTTAATTATTTCTTTTGGTTCTGGAAGAAGCAGTCGGACGGGAATACTACTAGCTTTAGCGGATAAAAGACCGACCATCCGGTCGTCAGTCAGGACTTCAATTTCAATGTCGAGAGATTTTTGCGCGGAGTTAATAAACGCCGTCAACTTGGCCCGGGAATTGGTCGGGGAGACAATCAGATTCGGAGCCGTCGGGGAATAGTCTTTCCTATTTAAATCCGCAAAGAAAATATTTCTAACTTCCGAAACCTCGTCATTATTTTCACTGCAAATGTTATATTCCCGGTTTTTAGTAAAAGCCGTAGTAGACAGGTTCATATTCAGAATACAAACCACACTGCTATCAAAAACTATAGATTTTTGGTGAGTCAGGGCAAAAGCGGGGCTGGCCCAATCCACAATATTTCCCAAAAGACTCTTTGTTTTTTGGTTTAAATTATTGCCCCCAAAGGGGTGGTCTTCTAATAATATTTTCGTAATGGCACTGCGGCTGGCCAGGGCGCTGATGATTTGGCCGTCAGAGAGAATGTAAACCTCGGTTAGAATTTCACTTTGGCTGGTATTAATGTAATTTAGAAGCGGAGCTCTCCCGTCATCTGGTTCAATAAACAGGGTGAGATTGGTGCTTTGGCCCAGAACTTCGGCGGGAGAGTATGAGGTCTTGGGAAGGGGACGGAAAAAAGCAAAATAGAAGGTGGTGACGGCAAAGACGAGAAGATAAAAGGAGATTTTATAGCTTTTGCGCATTAAACTCTGCTGCTGTCAGCCATTTTGGTTCGGGAAGATTTTTATAGTTGGGGTTGGGAACGGCATTTACATGGCCGTTGCCATCGGTAATGTAGTAGGCCATACCGTGATTATTTTTAATTTGCTCATAATCAGATTTTGGGTCATTGTGGTTGTCATACAAAATTAGCGGCGAAGCGTCAATGTTGACCCAGGCATGGCCATAGTTGTGGGGAATTATGATTTCGTCCCCGGGACCCGCCTTAATCAGTAGTACTTCGTTTTCTTTTTGTAAAATGGCCAGGCCTTTACCGGAATCAACATGATAAGTTTCATCTTTGCCGTCCAGGTGAAAATGCCCAAAGGTTTTAGCAAATTCACCTTGATAGATTCCCGGATCAATTTGGGTCATGTTTACCCATTTGTTATCCAGGTTGGTAAACACCTGATAAACAATGTCCGGGCCGGTGGCAAAAGAGTCCTTCAAAACGGGGCGCAAATCTTGCAGAGTGCGGGCGAATTTCAGGGTCATTAAATTATAGTAGCCTTATTTTGCCGCTTTGGCAACTGCGCCACTTACCGTCTTGACCAGACCGGGCGTAAACGGCCCGGGAATAATTTTTTCCCAGGTTGGATGTTGAACTAAACCAGCGATAGCATGCGCCGCCGCCAGCTTCATTTCCTGGGTAATTTTGGTCGCCTTAGCGTCCAAAGCCCCCTTGAAAATTCCCGGGAAAGCCAAACTGTTGTTCACTTGATTTGGATAGTCACTGCGGCCAGTGGCCACAATAAACGCTCCGCCTTTTTTGGCTTCGTCAGGCATGATTTCCGGGACGGGATTAGCCAGGGCAAAAATGATGGGTCTAGCGGACATGAGTTTAATATCTTCTTTATGGAGTAGCCCGGGTCTGGAGACACCAATAAAAACATCGGCTCCTTTTAAGGCAACGCGTAAATCGCCCGAGAGATTATTTTTGTTGGTAATGGCAGCCAGTCTGCGTTTATAGGGATCCATATCTGGGCGAGTTGTGCTTATTATCCCGCGACTGTCCAGTGCAATAACGTTTTTAACAAGCGGGGAGAGAATTCTGGCAATGGCTGACCCGGCGGCTCCGGCGCCGGAAATAACGATGGTTAGGTTTTTAATATCCTTTTTAACTACCTTACAGGCATTTAACAGCCCCGCTAAAACCACAGTGGCCGTACCGTGTTGGTCGTCATGCATGACCGGGATACCAAGGTTTTGTAGTTTTTCCTCGACTTCAAAGCAACGCGGGGCACTAATATCCTCTAAATTAATAGCCCCAAAAACCGGGGCAATATTTTTGATGGTTTCAACTATTTTTTCTACTTCTTGAGTGGCCAGGCAAATAGGGAAGGCGTCAAGATTGGCAAAAGTTTTAAAAATGGCCGCTTTTCCCTCCATCACGGGCAGGGCCGCCTCGGGACCGATGTTGCCCAGGCCCAAAACGGCGGAACCGTCAGAAATGATCGCGACGGTGTGCGGCTTGATCGTGTAGACATTGACTAAATTTTTATCCGCCGCGATTGCTTTGGAGACTTCGGCCACGCCGGGAGTGTAGGCGAGGGAGAGGTTGCGGATATTTTTAATGGGAGTAGTGACCAGGGTAGAGAGTTTGCCTTTATTTTTAGCATGAAGCTTAAGCGCAGCGTCTTTTAAATTCATTAACAGATTGTACTATAGAGTGCTAACGGCCAGTAACCCACAAAAAATCCGAATATATCCAACTATATCAGCGGGGAAGTGGTTCGCAAATTTTTATTCGTATCTTAGCGCTTCGATTGGTGACAATTTTGCCGCTTTTTGGGCGGGGTACCAGCCGAAGATTATGCCAATGGTTGCCGAGACACCAAATGCCAAAAGTATAGCTGATAGCGAGACAGTAAAGGGAAGAGCTAGCAAGCTGGAAGCTACAAAAGACAGGCCGATGCCCAAAATTGTGCCGATGGCTCCCCCACCAAAAGTCAAAAGTATGGCTTCTATCAAAAATTGAGTAATAATAATTTGGCTAGTAGCCCCCAAGGCTTTACGAAGCCCTATCTCCCGGGTTCTTTCAATGACGGTCACTAGCATGATATTCATAATCCCAATACCGCCTACAAGCAGAGAAATAGCCGCAATACCGGATAAAAGTACTGTAAAAGTACCCGTCACCTGACTCGCGGTATTAAGAATATCCGCCTGAGAAAAGATGGAAAAGTCTGCCTGGGCCGGATCGCTAAAATGATGTCTCGCCAGTAGCAAATACCCAACTTCATTTTGAGCGGCGGTCATCTCCTCGGCACTTTTGGCTTCCAAAGCAATCGTGGAAATGTTATCCATTCCAAAGACTAGTTTTTGAGCAGAAGTGAGCGGAATCATAATATTGTCATCCTGATTGCCAAATCCCGAGCCGCCTTTGGAAGTCGTCTCCCCGATTATTCTAAAAGCGATTTTATTGATGCGGACTTCCTGACCAACGGGATCTACGTCGTCCCCAAATAGGTTGGTGGCCGTGGTAGGGCCAATAATGGCTACTTTGCTAATGGAATCAACCTGGTCGGCTGTAATGAAATTGCCTGACTGCAAAGTAATTTTGTGAACGCTTTCATAAGCCGGGGTTACTCCAATAATCGATGTGTTGGTATTGGCTCCACTGGTAGTCACTTGGGCCCGCCGGGAAAGTTCCGGAGAAACTGCCGCTACTGTAGTTATTTGGGAGGAACCACCTATTGCTTTGGCGTCGTCATAAGTCAAAGTAGTTGCCCCTCCAAAACCACTTTGAACGCCGCCACTGCGCTGTGAACCGGGAGTTACGGTTAACAAGTTAGATCCCAGCGATTGGATTTGGGCAGTCACGGCGGCCTGACTGGCTTGACCTAAAGAAATAAGAGCAATAACCGCGCCAATGCCAATCACAATCCCGAGTCCGGCTAGCGCCGTCCTGAGTTTATTGAGAGTTAGGGCTTCAAACGCTTCCGAAAAAAGTTCACTAATGTCCATTTTTCTTGTCTTTCACTATTTTTCCGTCTTTAAGCAAAATCACTCGTTTCGCGTGGGCGGCAATGTCCGATTCATGGGTAATCATTATTATCGTGTGACCTTTTTGATGCAAGGTATCGAATATCTTCATAATTTCTTCTGCCTGGACTGTCGAAATG
>CAYJLJ010000049.1:0-5122 GCA_964371135.1 uncultured Gammaproteobacteria bacterium
CGCATAACAGCGTGGATGTCGAAATCGTCGCCGAATTCGTCAAAAGCAGGCCCGGCGGGGGCCGGCTCGGGAGCGGGGGTCTCTTTTACCTCCGGTTTCTCTTCATTTTGCTGTTTAGCGGTTTCATTTTGCATCCGGGTTACGACGGGGATATTCCGTTCATAGCGCAGTTCGCGCAGTCTTTGACGGTTTTCATCAAAACCGGTGGCAATAACCGTGATCTTGATCTGGTCAACCAGGCTCTCATCAATTGTGGCTCCGAAAATAATTCTGGCGTCAGGATCTGCCGCGGCCGCAATAATTTTGGCGGCTTCGTCAACTTCAACCATTGTCATGTCGGGGCCGCCAATAACATTAAACAAAACTCCCCGGGCACCATCGATTGTCAGTTCCAAAAGCGGGGAGGAAATTGCCTGACGAGCCGCCATCCCGGCCCGGTTTTCTCCGGATCCGACTCCAATTCCCATTAAGGCTGATCCGGCGTTGGACATAATGCTTTTGACGTCAGCAAAGTCCCTGTTTATAAGTCCCGGCATAACAATCAAATCAGAAATGCCCTGGACCGAGGCGGAGAGAACCGAATCAGCCATCCGGAAAGCTTCAAGCAGGGTGACTTTTTTGTCAACGGTTTCCAAAATTCTCTGGTTAGGAATGACGATCAACGCGTCAACTTTGTCTTTAAGAGCGGCAATGCCGTCTTCGGCCACCACAGTTCTGGCCGTGCCTTCAAAAGAAAACGGCTTAGTGACAACTCCCACTGTTAAAACACCGGCTTTTTTGGCAATATCGGCAATAATTCCCGACGCTCCGGTTCCCGTTCCTCCGCCCATTCCGGCCGCAATGAAAATCATATCCGCGTCAATGATTTTTTCCTCAATTTTCTTGGCCGATTCTTCCGCGGCTTGCCGGCCTTTTTCCGGATCGCCTCCGGAACCGAGTCCCCGGGTCAAATTTTCCCCAATTTGAATTTTTGTGGGGGCGGGATTGGTCAGAAGCACCTGGGCATCAGTATTAATAACCAGAAAATCAACCCCCTTAATGGTTCCGGAGTTTATCATGGAAGCAACGGCATTTCCGCCGCCGCCGCCGACACCAACAACTTTTATCTTGGCAAATCTTGTGAGATCAGGCTTAATTAGCATTAAACTACTCCCTAATATACTAATCGAAAACCAAATATACTAATTCAATTCGTATATTTTGTTTAGTATTCGTATATTAGAGATTACTCTTATGGCAGGAACCCCTTGATGAAATTGACCAATTTCGGCGCAATGTTCTTCAGGGGCAGACTTTGCGCTATCCTACCAAACCCGCCAACGTTTGGCAAGGACAATGAGGGCAGCTTGCGAGCAGAACTTGTTCCCGTGTTTTTTGCGCCGTATAAAATCAGACCAACAGAGACAGAATACTGCGCCGGCGTCAACTCGTCAATAAGGCCCGAAAGAGTCGCGCTGGCATTGCCTCCGCCTTCTCCGGGCTGTCCAAACGGCGCTCCTGTTCGACAGGGCATAGCCAGTCTTTGCCGGCAGCATTCCACAATTCCCACGGTTTCCGCGCCGCCTCCGGTGATGACAACTCCCGATGGAGTCATGCCGCCAAAACCGCTCTTTTGGATTTCCATACCCACAAAAGTGAAAATTTCCAAAAGTCTTGGCTTTATTATTCCTTCGATTAATGTTTTGCGGGAGATTTTTCTGACTTCTTCAGGAAGGTTTAAAGAAGAAAGGTCCAGTTCGTCACTTGACTTGCCTGTTTCGACGCCCAATTTTGGTTTATCTTTCTGCGAAAGGAATAGTTTAATTTTTTCCGCGCTTTCCAGACTGACCCGCAAACCCACGGCAATGTCGTTAGTGACGTTTCGCGCCCCGACCGGCAAAACACCGCAGTAGGACAGGGCTCCGTCAACCCAAATGGCCACGTCAGTTGTGCCGGCGCCAATGTCCACCAAAACCACGCCCAACTCCTTTTCCGTGTCTGACAAAACCGCTTCTGAAGATGCCAGGCCGGAATAAACCACACTTTCGATGTCCACGCCGACTTCATTAATACATTTCCCAAGGTTGCGGATGGCCGTGGTGGCCCCCGTTACGATCTGGGTATCGACCTCAAGCCGGACTCCGGTCATTCCCAATGGATCTTTGATGCCGCCCTGACCGTCAACAATAAAATCCCTGGGCAAAACATGAAGAATTTCCCGTGAAGACGGCAGGGAAATGGCTTTAGCGGCTTCAACAACTCTTTGGACATCCGCCGGGCTGATTTCGCCTTCCGGCTGGGACACGGCAACCACTCCTTTGCTGTTTTGGCTGGAAATGTGGGCTCCGCCGACACAAACAAAAGCACTGCCAATGGAAACTCCCGCCATTCTTTCTGCCCCGTCAACACTTTCCGAAATGGCCGCAACCGTTTCTTCAATATCCACAATTTGCCCTTTACGAAGACCTTTGGCCGGGACAGTAGAAACGCCTATGACTGACAGCTTATCCTCTCTTAAGCCGGCAGCAATAATCGTCGTTATCTTGGAAGACCCGACATCAATTGCGGTGACAATTTTATCTCTGGCCATAATCAGTAACGAACAACCACTTTGTTAAAGCGTAAATCAATTTCCAAAACTTTCTTACCTTCCATTGTAAGCCGTGGTAAAACCAATTGTAAAGACCGGACCTGAACTGCCAGATCTTTGTCCGGGGCAAACAAGACAGAAACTCCTGATACTGACGCCTGAATTGTTCCGTCGACAATAACCGGCGTCTGCGAAATCCGCAAACCGCTTTTTCCCAGGAGAGTCATTAAATCATATACCGACGAGGGTTGGGAAATGGGAGAAACCGCTTTGACCGGCCAAAATCTCTGTCTGATTTTCCCCTTTTGCCACAGAGCTAAACCACCCAAAGCTATTAAAGTTATAAAAAATAATATCAAGACTCTTTTAATCATCTTTCGTCATTCTGGCCGCGTCCAGAATCTCCAGTACAACTCATAATTTAAATCTTGGATCCAATAAAGTAACTGCCAAAAAATAGAGCAATAATCCAACCAATGTAATGATTACCATTTTTTCCAATTTTGTGATGGCTCTGGTTCGTAAAACATATGGAATGGTGATTAGCAAAAAACCTTCAACAATAAACGAGGTTATCCCTATGGCAATAAACGCTAATTGGGCATATTTTGGGAACAAAGAAATATCTTCGTGAACGTCACCTAATAAATCCAATGGTGTTGGTATTCTTAAAATATCCTGGGTAATATCTTTTAAAAAATGCAAAAGCATTATGGCGTAAATAAACGGAAGACACCTCCTCCATAGCTCGTAGATATTTGGCCGAATTAGTCTTGTGCCCATAGCTTTATTTCTTATTTTTGCGTTCGCAATAAATTTTGCCTCCTTTTTTGTCACTTTCATGAATTTTTATTTCCTAATTTCTTAACGCTAGGACTGCCAAGTAATGGTTGCACTTCTAATGTTATTGAATTTCATAACATTAAAATTAGGTTTATTCACTTATTCTAAAGTGCACATAATTTGTAGCCCTTGGGTGTATATTTTTTTCATCATCTTAATTAACTGCCCCAATCTTATAAGGGGAGCTTGCGGCCCTCGCTATGCTGCGGGCCTTGAGATTGCCGCGTCGCTTCGACTCCTCGCAATTAACGACAAAATTTCTTCCACAATTTTTTTCGCCGCGGCGGGATGGACAAGGGTTTTTCCCTTTTTAGCATTTTCGCTGTAGAACTGGTAGTTTTTTTCAATTTTATTAATGGCCTCAAGCAAAGTTTTTCCGGACAATTTTTCCTGCGGAATAATTTCCGCCATTTTCAGATCTGCAAGGACTTTCGCATTCTTTTCCTGTTCGGCGGCGCTGGCCCAGGGAATAGGAATTAAAATTGATGGTTTCCCAAAATAGGCAATCTCCGCCAAAGTGTTTGCGCCCGCCCGGGAAACAATAATTTTTGCAGTCGCCAGGGCATTTGCCTGCTCTTCCCCGGATAAAAATCTAACCGGAAGATAAGCAAAGCTTTTCTTCGAAAAATTCTTAATTTTTCTCGTTCTTTCGAAATCTTTAAATGAGGAATCGCCCATTTGATGAATTACTTTAAACTTCTTTACTAACCTTTCAACTATTTCTTCTACTGCCAAATTAATAACATGAGCGCCTTGATTGCCTCCTGTAATAAAAATCGTGTTTGTGTCTTTGATTGTTGCTGCAAGCACTTCTTTTCTAAGAATTCCTCCTCTTAAAACTTTCCTGACAAAATGAGAAATAATTCTGTTTGCCAGTCCTGTGGTTTGGGTTTGCTCGTGAGTAATAACGGGAATAGCTAATACCCAGGCGGTAATCACTACCGGCAAAGCAACATAGCCTCCAAAACTCAGGACAACATCCGGCCGGTATTTCAAAAACCACCAAAAAGATTGTATAAATCCAACGGGGGTTTTTAGTATCGCCCTGATTGACTGTCCAACATTAACAAAAAATTTCCGTTGTAGTCTGCCAGTTGTGATGTTTAAGTATCTTAAGTTACTTAAATGACTTAATTCCTGGTACTCCAGCGCCAGCGCCTTGTCATCTTCCATCGCATACTTCCGGCCAATATAAAAAACCTGCCAACTGGGTGGCATTTCGTCCATAACCGCCTTTGCCGGCGTGAAGTGCCCGCCGGTAACGAAAATTCTCATAGGTTTTGTCGCCATATGTTTCCCAAAATCCCAATCCCTATTAACTCTACCACGAGAGCCGATCCGCCGTAAGAAATAAACGGTAAAGGCACACCCGTCAAAGGAATTAGTCCTACTATCGATCCAAGATTAACAAGGGTTTGAATTGCCAGCCAGGCAATAATCCCCAGTCCCAACAGTTTTCCGAACTGATCTTCCACCCGCAGTGTCAGACGGGCCGCCTGAAGAAAAAAGAGGGCAAAAACAAAAACCAAAGTGACAGCTCCGATCAGACCGAGTTCTTCGCCGATGATGGCAAAAATGGAATCGGTCGTGGCCTCCGGCAAATAGGAATATTTTTGCCTTGAATTTCCCAGTCCCAAACCAAAAACTCCCCCGCTGCCCAACGCGATCAGGGCTTGGCGGATGTGATATGACGCCCCCAGGGGATCAGTG
>CAYJLJ010000050.1:0-5113 GCA_964371135.1 uncultured Gammaproteobacteria bacterium
GACTTCATTGGCAAACCGGCCAACAATAGCCCGCTCGCTTTCCGGCAACTTTGGAATGCTTTTGAGAATGCCGGTCAGTTTGCCCTTGGATTTGCCCAAATATTCCACCCGGATTTCTTCGAGCGTCGAGCTATCCGTGGCTGCCAAAATCTGGGCCAGCGCCTCATTTTTAATATCAATTAATCTATCCTGCATCTATATAGATTGTATATAACTGTAAAACTTTTTTAAAGGAGAAATCCTGCTGCAGCAGGATTTTCCTAATGAGTTAACATTGTTGTTCTCTTTGACCTTCAGCTACTAGATGTTCTTGTGGTTGCAAATTAGTTGGACAAAGTTGGATAGAAATCCTTCTAGTTGCGACTTTCGGATTCTCAACTTTAGCTCTATTTTGCACAATTTCAAGCACATTACATCCTCTGCATGATCCTGTCATTTCTTGTAAACACTTCATATATTTCACCCCCTTTGACAATAAAAAAACCCCGCTTCTTGCGGGGTAATTAACGTTTCTTTTTCTTACGTTAAACTATCCCCGCGTCAGCGAGTTAGTAAAAAAGAAAAAGAAATATTTGTTAGTTGTCATATTTTTTAATTTTATCAATAACTGCTTTAAATGCAACAGGTTGTTCAACTAACATTTGTGCTAAGACCTTACGGTCCAGTTCAATTTTAGCCGTCTTGAGTTTAGAAATGAATGTGCTGTAATTAAGACCTTCAAGCTTGAGAGCTTCATTAATGTGTAAAATCCAACTTCGTCTATTGACGCCTTTGCGATCTTTGCGTCCGGCATAAGCATATTGTCCGGCGTGCAGCACGGCCTCTTTGGCTTTGCGAACCAGCCGGTGACGGGTCATCCAATAGCCTTTGGCCTGGCCCAGAAGCTTTTTATGTTTTGCGTGGGAAGTCAGTCCTCTTTTGATTCTTGCCATATTTATTAAATCTTAATTTGATTTTATCAACTATCGGCCTAAACCTCAAGTAGTGATTGTATGCTCGTGCGGAGATCTCTCCCGCCCGGTCGCTTGCCGACTTTTTAAAGTTAAGAAAAAATCGCTTCATTCCTAAATGCCGAGCATTTTTTTGAGCTTTTTCTCAAAAACTCCGGCGACTTTGATGGGATGTTTGCCGCGGCGAATGTTTGCCCGGGATTTGGTGGCCTTCAAATGTCTCTGACCGCTTTTCCGGCGCATAATCTTCCCGTTGGCAGAAACCTTAAAACGGTCACGAATTGTCTTGGAAATCTTCATTTTCGGCATATTTTTTACCTTAACGGACTAAAAGTCATAACTAACTGTTTGCCTTCAAATTTCGGTTCGCGCTCCACTTTTGCCTTGTCTTTCAGTTCTTCCCGGAACTGATTAAAAATTTTGTGTCCGAATTCAGGGTGAGCCATCTGGCGCCCTGAAAACTTCACGCTTATTTTAACATTGAATCCGTCTTCAAGAAAGCCCTCAGTTTTCCTGATCCTGGCCGCGACGTCTGCCGTGGCCGCAAACGGACTGCCGACCCGGACTTCTTTTGTTCCTGTGCCCCGTTGGCCTTTCCTTGCCTCTGCCTCTTTTTTCTGTTCCTGATAAAGGAACTTTTTGAAATCAATGATTTTGGCCACCGGCGGTTTGGCCGTTTCTCCGATCAGGACAAGATCTGATCCTTGTCCAAGGGCATAATCCAGGGCTTCGTCACGACTGAAAATCCCAACCTGTTTACCTGCCTCGGAAATAAGACGAACCTGGGGAACGGTTATTGAACTGTTTACTTTATAGCTTTTTATCAGTGATTTCTATTTTAATGGATTTAATAAAATCTTAAAGTGGCATTGAGCCCAGGTCTGTCCCGTCGCGTTTTCTTATGGCAACGGCTTTGTTTTCAATCTCTTTATCCCCAAT
The DNA here is from genome assembly GCA_964371135.1 of uncultured Gammaproteobacteria bacterium. Classification (GTDB taxonomy): domain Bacteria; phylum Patescibacteriota; class Microgenomatia; order JAMCZE01; family JAMCZE01; genus JAMCRP01. The sequence goes on from CAYJLJ010000050.1 coordinate 1,890, forward strand.
TATTATCATATACGATACTTTTTGCATTTGCGCGTCCCGAATTTTAGTCCCCAGTTTTTCGGACCTCTCGTCCAGTTCTACCCGGATGCCCTCCGCTTTCAATTTAGCCTCTACTTGTTTAGCGTATTCAAGATGCCGGTCAGCGATTGGTAAGAGTTGGACCTGGACAGGCGAAAGCCAGGTGGGAAATGCTCCACCAAAGTGCTCAATTAAAATTCCAATAAACCGTTCTGAGCCAATGATTGCTCGGTGAATCATAATTGGCGTTTTTTCCGTTCCGTCGCTATCGGCATATACCAAACCAAAACGGCCGGGCATGTTAAGATCAAGTTGAATTGTTGATATCTGCCATTCGCGTCCAAGAGAATCTACAGCCATGAAATCCAGCTTTGGGCCGTAAATAGCTGCTTCGCCTAAGCCTTCTTTGTATTCCACTTTAGCTTTTTCGACGACAGAACGTAGTTTTGCTTCCGCGGTTTTCCAAATTTCAGGTGTCCCCAAATATTTTTCAAGATGATCTGGGTCATGAAGAGAAAGGCGTACCCAATATTTAAAACCGTATGCTTTTAAAGCTTCACCTATTACCCCTAGAACGTTACTAAATTCTGTTTCTATCTGGTCTTCGCGGCAAAAACAATGGCCGTCGTCCTGGGTAAAAGCGCGGGAACGTAAAATGCCGTTTATTTCTCCGGGTTTTTCGTCACGGTAAAGTACAGAAAAGTCAGAATAGCGGATGGGCAGATCACGATATGATCGTGATCTGCTACCGTAAAGCACACAATGTTGCGGACAATTCATTGGTTTTAGAAAAAATTCCTCTTTTGAATAATGAGACTTAACTTCAAACATGTCATCTTTATATTTATCGTAGTGACCTGAAACTTTGAAAAGCTCGGCCTTATTCATGTTTGGAAGTGCCGTTTCGTTGTAGCCAATCTTTGTATTAAGTTCACGACTAAAGTTATAAACAGCAGAACGTAGAACGGCCCCTTTAGGTGTGTAAAGTGGTAGACCAGCTCCCACTAGGTCGGAAAAAACAATTAGATCCAGTTCCTTTGCAAGTTTCTTGTGATCCCGTTTTTCTGCTTCTTCTATATTTTTTAGATAGGTATCAAGCTCTTCTTTTGATCCAAAAGCCGTGCCGTAAATGCGGGTGAGCATTTTATTTTTCTCGCTTCCCCGCCAGTAGGCTCCTGCAAGTTTTAGCAGTTTAAAATGCCGCAGCAGATGCTTTGCCTCTCCTTCAATGTGCGGTCCAGCGCAAAGATCAACAAAACCACCGGATTTGTAATAAGTAATTTTTTTCTTGTTTTTCTTTAATTCATCAATCAATTCTTGTTTATATTCGTTAGCTTCAAGAGGAGAGACCTCTTGAAGGTAAAATTCACTCCAGGATTTAACCAGTTCATGCATTTTTTGCTCGATTTTTTCTAAATCTTGTTCAGAAATTTTTAGGTCGTCAAAGTCGTAATAAAAACCAGTATCGATTGGTGGGCCAATTGTAGGCTTAGCTTTTGGATACAACTCAAGCACCGCCGCGGCCAATAAATGGGCGGTAGAATGGCGTAAGTTTTTTAAATCGTTCATAAAAACACAAATGCCACCTTGCTTTCGACCCAGGGTTCCATCGAAAGTCCGGTGGCTCAATTAATTCCGCCAGCTGGCGGATTGGCTCCAAAGTTGGTGAGACCTTGTTTTAACGCCAATATTTAACTATGTTTGAATTATATACCAAAAATTATTTTTTGGGAATAAGATAAAAAGCAATAAAAGCGCTAATCATGATTTCAATTAAAATTATTGTTAAAATAACAGAATCCAGCGTCATTTTGTTTTCTTTTTTGACTTTTTAGCCATATATGTAATTATACCTAATATTAAAGTAATCGTAGCGGCCGTAAGAATAAAAAATAAAGTACCGGTATTATCTATCATTATCTTTTAATAACCCTAATGAAAATTTAACTAAGAATATAGAAATTATAACACCTAAAAATGCTGTCAATATTTTTCCTGGAATTGGTGCTGTGGCCGCTAAAGCCAAAGTACCTATCAAGATAGCTTTTCCTACGTCCAAAGTGAAATCAGCAAGTTTTTCTAGCTGTTTATTGTTTAGATTTCCCTCCATGCTTATTATCTTGCCTAAGTGTAAAGCTAAAGTTATAATAGTGTCAAGATAAGCACTCGTAGTTCAGCGGTGGAACGCTTCGTTGACATCGAAGAGGTGGAAGGTCCGACTCCTTCCGGGTGCACCAAACGCGATTTATCAGTCGCAGGTTCAGGGATTAGTTGAAATAGAAGCCCCGTTCGTGGTGTTCCAAAACCCGGATTATGATAAACAACCCCTTCCGGGAAAACTAACTGCTGAAACTTTACTTTCTGTTCTACCTCTTTTAAGTTTAGCCAGAATCTGTCGGGCTTTTTCAATGAGCGGACCCATTTATCGGCCGCGGTTCCAACATCAAATTTATCGCTTCCTGTTTCGGCTTTGGCCAGACGGACTTCGTTAATTTGACTTTCAATTCGGCCGAGTTCAATCTTGCCCATTTCTCTGGTAAGAATCTCGTCCCTTATAAGGTCAATAGTTTTACGCTGTTTTTCTTCAAGTTCAGCAATCTGAACACCAAACTTTTCAAGATCCTGGCCTGATTCCTTTTTCTTCGTCTGCCAAGTATCTATAATGACCGCCTTGAGGAGTTGTAATCGGCCTTCCGAGGCTGAAACATGGGGAAGGTACTCCTGGAAGTCTCTTTCCAAGTCGGTTTTGGAAAAGTAAGCGTTGTGGCGAGGGACTTTATAACAATGATAGTAACCATACCTTCCGCCCCGTCCAGTGGAATAACTGCCAGTTAATGGTTTAGAACAAACCGGACAGCAAACAAAATGTTTTAAGGGAAAATCGGCTCTTAGTTTTGGCCGTAGGCCTTTAGCAGTAAGTTCCCCATCAAGAATTTTTTGTATCCGGAGCCAAACCTCTAAACTGATAAGGGCTTCGTGTTGTCCTTTAGCCTCTATTTGCCATTTAGGTGAAACGACAAATCCAGCATAAAATTTGTTGCGTAATATTCGTTGAAAGGTCTGTGGTGAAATTTTACTTCCGTCGTTATTTCTTAAACCACGCCTGGTCAGTTTCTTGAGAACTTCCATTTGAGTAAAAATACCTTTAGTAAACTCATTAAGACCCCATAATAATAACGGCCCTTTCCCAGAATCAAATTCTATAG
>CAYJLJ010000051.1:0-5067 GCA_964371135.1 uncultured Gammaproteobacteria bacterium
TCCTGGCTTCCTGGGAATAGTAGACCCCTAACGGGTTCACTGCCATCAAGATGGCAGCAAACAGCCCAGTTCTTTTATTAGAAAGTTTTTCTCCAATTTTATAGACTACAAATATGGTTAATACTCCAAAGATAACCGACGGTATTCTCAAAGCAATTTCAGAATAGCCGAAGACGTTTGTCCACAATTTGAGAATTAAATAATACAACGGCGGATGAAAATCCCCCGGAGAAAAGGTAGTTATTATCTGGGTTAAAGTGTTGTTTTTGACAGCCAGAGCCGTTATTGCTTCATCAAGCCAGAGAGATTGATTAAGATTAATTAATCGTAAACAAAAACCTAAAAACAATATAAGCCAGATCATTTAAATTTTTTCTCACCGAAAAAAGATAACACCACACTGGTAAAAACCGCAGAATTAAAAACAAATTTAAAAATAAACAGGTCCGGGTTTAAAATGCTAAATACCGCCCATAAGGGAAAATACCTGAAAAGATTGTAAATCCGCCGGATTAAATTTTTCGTCAAGAATTCATTTTTCCCAAACCATCTTGCCTGCACCCAAACCTCCCTCAATGTTGCCGGGTTCATGTGATAGTATTTCGCCCCGGAAGCAGCAGTAGCTAAAATGTCAAGTTTTTGTGATAGTGACCAATCATCGGTGTAGCCAACATTTGTATCAAATCCTCCAGCCTGCTCAAACTTACTTTTCAATATAGCCCGGAATACTCTTTGCTCATTAGGGTATCCATCCGGGTGCATCTTTTCCGGCTTACGTCCCAGATTGATATTCCAACATCTAGCCCAAACATTATCTTTATTAAGAAGGTACTCCTCTTTGCTAAAAGTTCCGATAGTTTTCCCCGCAACTATCGGCGCAATCAGTTTTTCAATAAAATCCGGCTCGAATTCCATATCCGCGTCCACAAAAACCAGGATATCACCTTTAGCCTTGCTTGCTCCCAAATTTCTGGCTGCCCCCGGCCCTTGGTGTTTTTGTTTGTATTTGGCAAATTTGGTCGAACCATCCGTTGATCCATCGTCGACAACAATAATTTCAGCAGGAATTGTTTGCCGTTCGAGGCTAGCGAGACAATTACCGGTTACTTTCTCTTCGTTATATATTGGTATAATTACCGAGACAGTCACTGCCTACAATTGTAGCATTTTTATGAATTATCTTGTTACCGGCGGTGCCGGATTTATCGGAAGCCACTTGGTCGACCGTTTACTAAAAGATGGACACAAGGTTACGGTTATTGATAACTTCTCGACAGGCAAAAAAGAAAACCTGAAACTGCAGGCAATTGAAAGGGACGTTTGCGAAAATTTGGATGATATTTTCCAGTCCGGAAACTTTGACGCTGTTTTTCATCTAGCCGCCTTACCGCTGGTTCAGCTTTCCATTGAGCAGCCCCAGAAAACTAACCATATATCTGTTGACGGAACCATAAACCTATTGGAAACAATCATCGAATTTGGTGTGGAACGGTTCGTTTTTACTTCCAGCTCGGCCGCTTATGGAGATCAGGAAATTTTGCCAATCGCCGAAACCGCCCTGCCCCAACCTTCTTCGCCTTATGGTATCCAGAAATTATCGGCGGAACATTATTGCCGCTTTTACGCCAAGGTTCACGGCATAAAAGCAGTATCCCTGCGGCTTTTCAGTGTTTACGGCCCGCGTCAAAGCCCCAACGGTTCTTACGGCGTCGTTGCCAGATTTATCTCGCAAGTCAAATCCGGCGAAACTTTAAAAATTTTCGGCGATGGTAAACAAACCCGTGATTTTGTGTTCGTGGCTGATGTCGTCGACGCTCTATTGGCGGCCGCCAATACTGAAAACGCAAAGTGTTTCGGCGAAGTATTTAATATTGGAACGAGCACGAAAACTTCAATAAATAGGCTAGCAGAACTTATTACTTATGGAATGCAGGCAAAAATAGATCATGCCCCGGCCCTTGTTGAACAAAGAGATACACAAGCTGACATTGCCAAAGCCAAAAAGATACTTAAATGGAAGCCCGCAGTCGCTCTCGCTGAAGGGTTAAAGAAAACAAATATATAAACCCAGCGAGAGAAGCCAGAAACGAAAGGGCAACAAGAATTTTCATCAAAGGAGCAAAGGATGCTGTTATTTTTGTCGCATTGTCTGTTTTCACCGACAGAAGAATTTGATTATACGGCTGCGCCGGTAACACTTTTCCATTCTGATCAGTTACCCGCCATAAAGGCATATAAGGCTCGTTTATAACAACATTTGTTACGTTGGGATCCAATAAAATCTCCATATCTCCAGGTAAATCGTTTGCTACCTGTAAATTCTTTACTCCGGTATCCGTCACCGTGAACGCCCGGGGCATAATTTTTTGGTTTTCATAAAGCAACTGGCTTCCCCCGGAATTAATTAATACCAGTCCCGGATCATCCAGGAGGTAGGGAGAAAAAATATATTTAACCCCAAGAAGTCCCATCAGTTCGCTTTTGGGCTGGGGTTTGTCAGGATAGGTTTGATAAGGCGGCAGTCCGTAAGCATATGATCCAAAACGGTATCCGGCGGCCCGGGCCAAAAAATCAAAGTAGTTTTTCATTTGCACCGGGTTATAACCGTTGGCCGTTCCTTTCCGATGCATATCCGCGTCCACTGGACAACCGGAAAGACAATAAACACGAAAGTAGTCCGGCTGGTTTAAAAGCGGCTCCGCCAGCTTACTAAACTCCGGGTCTGAAATATGAATACTGGGATGGGAATAAAAATAATACCAACCAAAAAACACCAGTTCTGCAAAAGCCAGAAAGCAAAACAGCAACTGGAATTTAAGGCGAAACTTTTTTTCCAGAAAATATCCTCCAAGAAGACTAACCAGTAAAATACTTATAAACCAAAAGCGTGTGGCCACACGAAACATTAAAAGCAGGGGGAATGTCGAGACTAACCAGGAATAGCCGGGACTTTTTAAGTTCAAAGCTAAAAAGAGAGAAAGAGCAAGATAAAAAAGAAGAAGAATCTTATACTTCGTTTTAATAAAAACAAAACCAAAGGCAGCTGCTATCATGGGAAAAATCCCAAAGGCTAAAGTTGTTTCCGCCCCGAGATCTTTTACCCCAAAAGAATAAGGATTAATAATTGACCAGAGAAATTTCCTGGTGGAAATGAAAAGCGGATAAACATCTTCAAGGGTCATCAGATTTCGGGTCGTTAAAGAAAAGTAGTTCAGACTAACCAGAATTTGCGGCAGTGAAATAAGCAAAAATACTCCGGTCGCTACAAAAAATAGCGGCGATAATTTTCTTTTGAGAATAATGACCGCTAAAGCTGCCGGTAAAGCATAGATAAAAACCGTTAAATAATTTAAAAATATGGCTGCGGCGCTGATACCCAGCTGGAACGCCTGGAAGACTTTCGGTTTTGTACTTGTTAAGGCATACACCCCGGCAATAAAAAAAGGAAGCCAGGCAAATGCCGCCATCATGTTCAGGTGACCGTCAGCAAGATGGGCACTAAAAGCAGGGCTCAAAGCATAGGTAGTAGCGCTAAAGAAAGCCGCGAAAACCCCAAACCTGAGTTTCCTGGCCAGAAAAAATATTCCCAGTCCGGCAAGCAAATAGTGCCCCAGAAAAAAGACCAGCATGAAAGCCGGCAAAGGCATTAAAAGTGACAGGTAGTTGGGCAGGTATAAAAGCGGGTTTTGGGGATCACCCAGGTATGGCGACCCGGAAAGAATCTGGTTTTGCCAAAGCGGCAGGTGATGAAAATTGACCAGTTGATCCTTGAAAAAAGAAAAGTTTTGAAAAAACCACACCATGTCATTATTGCGGTTGAGAAGCAGTTGCGGCCAAACCAAAAAAGGCAGAAAGAAAACTACCACCGTGAGAATAATTAAGAAAGTTGCCCTATTACCCAAGAAGTTTTTCATATGCCAGACTGTTACATTTTCCTGGCTACTGTGTACACGGAAACGCCAAAAGGTAACGGTACATACCGGGAAATTATTGCTTCTATTTTTAGAGCTGTTTCCAGAATCGAGTTTAGAAGTCGGGGCATCGGCTTAACATCTGAAGTAGGATGGTCCTTATCCATGGTAACTCTCGATAGTAAGCGGCTAAACCAAACCGGAAAAAACAAAAACATGTTTGCGTAAGTGCTGAATATTATTTCAAACCCATGTTTTTTAAGGCCTTCTTCCAGCTCTTTCCTGGTAAAACGATGGTTACTGTGAACGACTAAATCATGCTCGCCACGCAGAAAATCAAACGCCGGAACCCGCAGCAGATAAAGACCGCCACCTTTAAGTACCCGGTTGCTTTCGGTAAGTGCCTTTGTTAGGTCAATGCCGCTAATGTAAAGCACATCGAAGCAGGTCACCAGATCAAAGTTGTTGTCCGGAAACGGTAAACAGATAGCTCCTGCAACCTGAATATCTGTTAACTCTCTTCTTCGACAAAACATAATAGCGGTAGAAGAAGTATCTATGCCATAAGTAGAGCCGTACTTCTTAAGAAAAACCAGCATTGACCCAGTGCCGCAACCGATATCCAAGATCTTTAATCCTGACTTTTTTGGCAAGTATTTTTCAAGCAGGATCTGACTGAAATTTTGCATCCCTCGATACCAACCATGCGTCTCTTCATTGCGAAACATGTTTTCGTATTCCGACTCGTCCATGGAATTATCAAATCGAGGCGACTTCTTCATATTACCTTCTCTTCGTTATAAACTGGTATAATCACCGAGCGGTCACTGATTCTAATTGTAGCATTTTTATGAATTGTCTTGTCACCGGCGGAGCAGGTTTTATAGGCAGCCACCTTGTTGACCGCTTATTAAGTGATGGCCATGTCGTTACTGTTATTGACAACTTTTCCACCGGTAAGCGGGAAAATCTTAAGGGTAAGAAAATAAACCTCATTGAAAAAGACATTTGTCATGATCTTAGTCAGGTTTTCAAAAAGAGAAAATTTGACGTAGTCTTTCATTTGGCTGCCATCCCCAGGGTCCAGCTTTCCATTAATAATCCGCGGAGCACCCACCAGACAAATATTGACGGGACTATCAATCTTTTGATGGCT
>CAYJLJ010000052.1:0-5014 GCA_964371135.1 uncultured Gammaproteobacteria bacterium
GAATTTCAGATAATCCGTCAGGCCGATTTTGTTTCCACCTTCAATCTGGGGCAAAAAAGGCACAGAAATCCGGCCAAAAAAATATACCAAAGGCGACGCTAAAACCAGAACCGATAGCGGAACCGAGAATCTGGCCTTCATCCTGGAAACCAGCACCACGGCCCCCGCAAGCGGAAAAGCATAATACATGAGGGGCTTAGTTTCTATGCCTGCCGCCGCCAGAATAATCAGAGAAAAAAGGTATTTTAGTTTTAGTCCCTCCTTCAGAATCAATAAACAGAAAAGCAAAAAGAGGGTGTAGATAAGATTTAACAAATTATCGGGATGGAAACCGGCAGCCACGAAACTGATCATCGGCTGAAAAGCAACCAGAACTGCCAGAGCCGCCGGCCGCAGCTTTTCCGGCCAGATTATCCTTCCAATTTTATAAGCGGAAAAAACCAACAGCAGATAACAAATTAGCGATAAACTCCGGCTGGCCAATAACCGCATCGTCAGATTTTGAAAATAGGTTAAATAGTAGAAGGGCGCAGCCAGAATATAATAAAGAGGAGGATACCCGGCTGCTTCCTGATCAACATATATCATTCTTGTTGAAACAGGCATGTCCGGAATTGGAGTGTGGTTTTTGTATTCCGGGTGATATGTATATTTGTTGTTGCCCATAGAGTCCCTCCTCGTTCCCAAAAGGTCTTCAGAAGCCGCAATTTCCTGTGACAGATTCAGATCAGCAATTGTCAGCGTTTGATTTTCCACCATATACTGCAGTTGAGCGAAATGTGCCTGTTCGTCAGGTGCTTGCCACATTGGAATTGCCAAGGTCCAAAATATTTGTTTTAAGAATACGGCAACGGCGATAATAAATATTATGGGCATAGGTTTGTCCGCAATAATCTCAGATTGGTTTCCCAGTTAAATTTTTTCTTAATCAGGTCAAAGGCATTTTCAGTTAAATTTTTAGCCAGACGACGGTCTAGTAGAAGACGCTCTATTGCCCCTGCCAGTTCTTTTGAATCCCCGGGCGCAACGGTCAGGGCGGTTTTATTATTGACAGCTGCTTCGGTAGTCCCGGGAATAGCGGAGGCAACTACCGGAACCCCCAGGGCAAACGCCTCAATAACCGTATGCGGTAGGCCTTCATAAAGTGAGTTTAGGACAGAAACGTCCGCTTTTTTCACCAACGACAATGTTTCTGGCGGACTTCTCCGGCCCAGAAACTCTACTTCCGGTTTTTGTCCCAACTTTTCCAGATTTTCCTTCTCCGGACCATCACCGATGATCCGAAACTTAACTTTTACTTTCCCCCGGGTGTTAATAATTCTTACAGCCCGGATTATTTCATCTACCTTTTTCCATCTTACTAACCGGCCGGCATAAATAACTGTATATTGCGAGCGAACCGGGCAGTTAGGCGTATATTTTCCAGATAGATCAACGGAGTTGTAAATAACCCCGACCTTGGATGGAGGCAAGCCATACTTTTGTATGATGACATCTGCCAGAAACTTCGACGGAACAATTACCCGATTTGCCAGCAAAAACGCCATCTTACACAAAAGGATTAATCCTTTGTCTGGCAAACCGCTGTCTGGTTTATCCAAAAACCCGGGCAAAAATTTAGTTGTCTTCCCCTGCCCGAAAGCTTTTTCCCAGGCAGGATCGCCGACATATTTGATCACCGTCCGCTTCCCCAAAATCCGGCCGGCCAGAACCGCGGCCAACCCCACTACCACCGGATCCTGAGCATAAATTACGTCCGCCCAGCCCGCATGACTTAATATCATCTTCAATAACCGCGTCTGCCTGGCTAGGGGACCCCCGTTTTGGGGAATACTAAATATGGGTGTGTCACGTAATGGTGTCGGATTTTCTGTGAAAGTAACAACCCTGAACTGATAATCCGGCATCCGGGCAATAATTTGCGGAACATATGACGCCGGTCCGCCGATTTCCGGCAGCATAATGGCACTGACAATAAGAACTTTCATAACTTTATATATTCTATAATTTTACGCGCCCGATTATCCCAGCTGTACTTTTTAGTCTCCAGTATTGCCTGCTTTGCCAGGCTGGTCGCTAATTTTTTCTCGGACAGAAGCTTTTTTATCGCTTCCGCCAGCTCTTCCGCATTATCCGGAGTCACTAGGTAAGCGTTTTTCAGGTGGGTAAGAATCTCGCGGTTAGCCGGTGTGGCCGTGGCCACGATCGGTCGACCCGCCGCCAGATATTCAAACAGTTTCATAGGCGAGGTGTATTCCCGGCTTTCTTTAACTTTTCCACTATTCGGGAGCACCAGAATATCGGCGGCACATAAATACGGGGATACTGCCGGCGGCAAAACAAAGCCCGTATAGGTAATATTTCCCGCCTGATGAGGGGAAGCGGGACTGCCCACAAACAAAAACTTAAGTTTTAAATTGTTAAGGATTTTGGCCGCTTCCTGCAAAGTCCCAACTCCTTTTCGTGCTTGAAGGCTGCCGGTATAAACCACCAGGTTCTCATTTTTCTCTAATCCCAACTGCCGACGGGCTGTGGTTTTAGCGATAATGAATTCCTTTGGATCCGCCGCGTCGGGAATTACGGCCGCTTTTATCCCGACTTTTTTCAGCGCTTTTTGCAGGCCTTGGGAAATCGTAACCAGTCCGTCAAGCCTTCGCCAGATTAATTTTTGGATATTAAATGACAACCGGTTTTCCGTCAGGTTATGGATTTCATAGAATGTTCTTCGGTGTTTAATAAACTTAGTCACTATTGCCGCCGTCATGGACCGGGTGTAAATCACATCCGCGGCTATTTCTTCCTTGGTCAGCTGAAGATCAAAACTAATTTCCGTTAACCAGTAAGCCGGAGTTTGCAGCCAGCCCGGTAATCCACGAACCGGCGCCAGAAAGTCCCCGGCAGAAATTTTTTTAATTTTAAATATCGGTCTTACGCCATAATAATCAAAGGGGTCATTATTTCCCAAGCCAACAGACTCTTTTCTGGCCGGTAGCCACAATTCGAGATCCTGCCCCAATTTCCCCAAAGCTTCACAGGTTTTCATGATTTGCTTCCCATTAGCTTTGGTCGTGGGAATGCGGTTATTAGCAATGTAGATAAGTTTCATATTTAAATATTTTAAGAACTTTCCCAAGATCATAATTTTGGACCTGACTTTTACCTTCGACGATTAATTCTTGTCGTTTGGATTCATTTTTTAGCAGGTCGCAAACCAGCCGACAAAATAATTCAGTATCTCCAACAGGCACAACATATTTTTTTTGACCTTCACTGAGAATATCGAGCGTTCCACCGGCATCCGTGGCCACAAACGGCACCCCGCAAGCCATTGCTTCCAAAAGCACCCGAGGAAAACCTTCCTGACGTGACGGCATTATAAAAACATCCGCCCCCGCAAAATATTGGACGATTTGTTTATTTGGTACCGCCCCAACAAGTTTCACTTTACCGGATAATTTTCGTATCCTAATGGCTTTAGCTAAAGTCTCTTTGTCACCCGGACCAAGAATAATAAACTTTACTTCCGGGATTTCTTTGGAAACTCTAGCAATTATTTCCGGCAGTAAATCCGCTCCTTTTCGCGGAACCAATTTATGGGCAAATAAAACTATTTTGTGACGATGTGCCCGCTTACCTACCTCCAAGCGCGAGAGATTTACCCAGTTTGGCACAATTTTAATTTTGTTTTCATGAAGAGAAAACTGCCGGACGTAAAAGTCACCGACCCTTTTTGTCCCGGTGACCAAATATGTAGTCATTTTTATGGCCAACCTGAGTAACCACTGGCCCGAAAAATTGTTATACACTTCGCAGTGCCAGTAAAACACTTTTCCTAAAGTCGGCCGAAAAACCAAAGACGCGAGGATTGCTCCGGCATAGGAATAATGGACATACGCCCGGTCATAGCCCAAAAGCCGTGCCAGAATAATTACTTTTAGCCGACCAGGAAGAGATTCTTCTACTCTGATCCGGGGGATATTTTTAAACTCCGGTCGGCGCGACGCTTTTTCAATTAGAAGAAAAACATCGGTGTCCTTGGCTAATTCTTCTAAAAATTCATAGAGATGGACATAATGGGTTGGCAGATCGGGATTATACTCCGGAAGAATATATAATAATTTTGGCTGTTGCCGGCCTTTGGCTGAAGCCAGAAAAACTAAGACCAGATGTTTAAAATACTTTCCTCCGCGGCGCGATAATGAAGACCGCAGATACTCTTGCCAGGCACCATAGTGCTGACAAGTCAAAAACCAATAATTTTCTAAGACTTTCGCCATTACCGGATCAGTTAACTGCCGCTGGATTTTAGTCAACCATTTTTCGGCAAGATTAATAAACCGGCTATTACTCGGAAACTGATTACTGGCTATTTGATTATGGACGGCAAATTCTTCCGGGGTAAACTCGAGACCAGCCAGCGTCAACTCGCGCCTTCTTATTTGCTCAACAAGTTTAGCCCGCGCCTGGGAAAATTTTGTTCCTTCCTGTGATTCGTGGAGGCGGTATTTTAAAAGCACTTTTCCGATGTTCGCCAATTTAAAATATCCGGCACACCGGCTCCATAATTCATAATCCTGGGCGTTCGGATAATTTTCATTATAACGAAGATGAAACTTGTCCAGAAAACTTTTCCTAATCATCACCGCCGGATGAACTATTGACCCGTTAAAAAGTTGTGATCCTCTGATTACCTTTGGGTCAGTCGGATATTTCCAGACTCCCCGGCGCCGACCGAACACTTCTACCCATGATCCGACCACACCAACATCTTGATGGTTGTCCAAAAACTTCACTTGGGTTTCCAGCCGATCAGACAAACTGACATCATCAGCATCCATCCGGGCAATATAGTCGCCCTTGGCCATACCTATTGCTTTGTTCAAACTGGCCGTAATCCGCAGTTGTTGTTGATTGTTTACCAAAATAATTATCTTATCAAAAAAAGTCTTAATAATTTTGCGGGAGCCATCGGTTGAAGCATCGTTGATAATAATGAACTCAAAATCAGTAAATG
>CAYJLJ010000053.1:0-4893 GCA_964371135.1 uncultured Gammaproteobacteria bacterium
GTAACAGGGCCATTCCTACCTGGTTAATTAAATTTTCATATTTTGCCGGGAGTTTTTTGCGAGTCAGGGCTTCAACTAATAAAAACGCCAGCCTGCCCCCGTCAAGCGCCGGAAACGGCAGGACGTTCATAAAGGCCAGGGAGAGCGACAGTAATCCCAACAAGTTCACTAATTGCACTGCGGCGGCGCCTCCGCCCAAGTCCAAAATACTGCCAACGGCAGAGGCGAACCCCACCGGCCCGGAAACACTTTCTGCCAGCGGCTCCACATTTTTGGTTTTGAACGCCTGTGAGGCAAAACTGCCGATGACTTTGAAGTTATAGACAAACATATCCGTCGTGTAGCTTAAACCCGAAAAAGCTTTTTGGTTTGGGGTGGTGTAGGATAGCCCCACTGCTTCCCCGATCCCTACTCCCAAAGCCCCCTGCCCAGCCGGCGGATTTGCTCTGGGGGTAACTATGACAATTTTGTTTTGTGACAGAGTGGGGTCAGTGATATTAAGCTTTATTTCCTGCCCGGCGCGGGCTTTGACATAGGCTTGGAAGTCGCCCAGCTTGTTGAAATTTTGGCCGTCAGCAGAAAGCAGAACGTCTCCGGGTTGCAACCCGGCGGCTTTGGCCGGGGTATTTTCCGCCACAAAGGTGACGGCTACTAATGTTTGATTCGGACTGCGAAAGTTATAGTCAGCCAGCTTTGGAATTAAAACGCGAAAATTGGAAAAAGCCAAAAAGACATAAAATGCTATGATTGCTAAAATCAGATTCATTGTCACACCGGCTAAAACGATGGCGATTCTCTTCCAGACACCGATCTGATAAAAATATTTTCCCCGGACAGTTTTTTTGGTTTCCTTTCCTTCTTCGCCAAGAAGTTTGACAAACCCTCCGAACAGAAGCGGATAGAGAGAAATTTTCATCCCATCTTTGAGTTTTCGGGTAAGAATCGGCTTGGTAAACGGCAGGCCGAGAGCAAATTCTTCAACCCCAATCCCCGCCCATTTGCCCACAATAAAATGCCCAAATTCATGGACAATCACCAAAATTGAGAGGATTATTAAAAAGACAATTACGGTTAATATCATTTAGAGGCTCATTAACTCTTTTTCTTTCGCTTCTGCCATTATATCCAGTTCGGCAACCATTTTGTCTGTCATTGCCTGGACTTCTTTTTCCATGCGTTCCTTTTCATCTTCATTGGCTTCGGCCTTGCTCACATCTTCCATGGCGTCATGGCGAATTTGGCGGATCATAATCTTTCCGCCTTCGATTTTGGTTCCGACCAGTTTCACATATTCTTCCCGGCGTTCCTGGGAAAGTGACGGTACGATTACCCGGATTTTTGTGTCTTCGGGAATAGCCGTCAGGCCCAAATTTATTGCGGAAATGGCTTTGACAATAGCTTCGATGTTACCGGTGTCAAAGGGGGTCACAACTAAATTGGTCGGATCCGTGGTAGCAATTGTTCCCAATTCCACCAGTTTCATTTTGGTTCCGTAGGCATCAACGATTAAATTTTCAATTAAAGCAGGTGAGGCTTTGCCTGTCCGGATAGTATTTAAATCCTGACGGACAACTTCAATGGCCTTCTGAAATTTTGGAGTAATTTGTGAAGTTATATCATCCATCTTAGACTTCAATTCTGGCAAACTCTGCGACCTTTATATTTTCTCCCAGTTTGCCAATTACACTTTTAATCATACCATCAATAGTCAACTTTGGGTCACGGATATATTCCTGCTTTAAGAGATTATCTACACTCTTAGGCTTCATGGAAGCAATCTGGAGGCATATTTCCCGGCCAAGATTTTGGAAATCGTCAGTTTTAGCTACAAAATCGGTCTCGCAGGAAAGAGTGACAAGAACGCCGATTTTGCCACCGTGGACATAGGAAAATACCCGGCCGTCGTGAGTTTCCCGGTCACTTTTTTTGGCGGCCTTCTCAAAGCCTTTTTCTTTTATGAACTCTTTGGCTTTTTTTTCGTCGCCGTTGGCTTTTTCAAGGGCTTCCCGGCAGTCGGCAATGCCGGCCCCGGTCAGCTCTCGAAGTTTTTTGATTTGATCAACACTAACCATTTTCCTCTTTGCTTTCTTCTTTTTTATTTTTTCTTTCTTCTTTTTCCGCATTTTTTATACCTTCCTGCCGGCCTTCGATCCAGGCGTCAACAAGATAGTCTATGATGATTTTGATTGATCCCACGGCGTCATCGTTAGCGGGAATTTGAAACTTCACGGGGTCAGGATTGGTGTTGGTGTCGACAATGGCAACCATGGTGGTGTTGGTCCTTTGGGCTTCGCGAACAGCAAGATTTTCCCGTTTGACGTCGACCAGGAAAATTGCGTCAGGAAGTTTTGAAAGGCCAACCAGGCCACCGTAAACCCGTTCATATTTTTCCATTTTTCTTTGGGCCAGGAGCTTTTCTTTTTTGGTAACGAAGTTATTAGTGGCGATGTCTTCTTTGAGTTTAAGGATGGCATCTAGATTGTTGTGTTTAATGGTGGGAAAATTGGTCAGGGTTCCGCCCGGCCAACGAGTAGTCAAATAATAGAAATTGGAGTTTTGGGGTAAGGCCTCTTTAATTTTGGCGACTTCTTGCGTCAAAATGTCCTGAGCCTGACGTTTGGTGCCGACAAAAACGACAGTCCCGTTGCTTTTGGCCAAATCGTTGAAATATTTGGCGGCGCTCAGGAGTCCTTCGCGGGTTTTAACCAAGTCAATAATATGGACGCCTTCCCTGGAGCCATAAATGAACCCGGCGGCTTTGGGCTGCCAACGGTTGGTCTGATGCCCAAAGTGGCAACCCGCCTCTAATAGTTGTTTTAAAGTAATATCCTGCATTTGGAAAAATCCCTTGTGCCACCACTCTGCGCGGATATCAGGGATTTGTGCGCTGAGTGTGAGTAATATTGTTATTGTACGCTGCATCAACTGTATTTTCAAGTAGAGAGATCACTGTGAGTGGTCCGACGCCACCCGGGACGGGAGTGACGGCTCCTGCTATATCTTTCACATTTTCAAAATCCACTTCCGCTTTCGGGCTGCCGCAGTCAATAACTACCGCGCCGGGTTTGACCATGTCTGCGCTAATCAGATTCGCTACTCCGGTGGCAACCACCAATATATCTCCTTTTAAGGCTTCGCTTTTTAAATCAGGAGTGTTAATGTCACAGCGAATGACCTTGGCGTTTTGTTTTTCCCAATAATCAGCCAGCGGTTTGCCCACCAATCTCCCCTGGCCCACTATAACAATAGTCCCCGTCATTCTGGCCGGGTCCAGAATCTCTAAAATTCCCTTGACAGTAGCAGGCAAAAATGGTGAGCCTTCAACTAACCCATCAACATCTTTCTCCGGCGGGATTTTATCAATTAAGTCTTCTCCACCGGGTAGTTGGACAATTATTCCATCGGCATCAGTATTCAGGTCTTGTCTTACTTCTACATCAATTCCCAGCTCCTTAGCTTTTTGGACTTTTAAATTGACGTAGGCTTTTGAAGCCGGGTCGTCACCAATTAAAACAATTGCCAATTTGGGTTTTCTTGATAAACCTTCCACTTCCCTCTTAAGACGGGTGGCTATCCGGTTGGCAATGGCTCTGCCATCAATAATCATAGCTTTTCTTCGAATAATCATGGAGCGGGAAACTTCTGACAAAGAGATTTAACTTCTTCAGCCACAGTTTTCTTATCTAACTTACCCAAAATTATTCCGGCAATCCACATGCCAATCAATTTCATTTCTTTTTCTTTCATGCCACGAGTAGTAATGGCCGGTGTCCCAAGCCGGACGCCGGAGGTTACGGCTGGCGGCTGTGGGTCGAAAGGCACCGCATTTTTATTGGTCACAATCCCCGCCTCTTCTAGCTCCAGGGCAACATCCTTCCCGGTTTTACCTGTCTTACGAAGATCTATAACTATTAAATGATTATCAGTGCCTCCGGAAACCAAATTCATATCATTATTAATTAGTGTTTCGGCTAATACCCTGGCATTTTCCACTATCTGTTTTCCGTATTCTCCAAACTCCGGCGTTGCCGCCTCCTGGGCCGCGATGGCCATGGCGGCAATAACATTTTCGTGCGGCCCGCCTTGAAGACCCGGGAAAACTGCCCGGTCAATTTTTTTAGACAACTCTTCGTTGTTGGTCATTAAAACTGCTCCTCTCGGTCCGCGCAAGGTTTTGTGGGTAGTTGTCATAATGACATCGGCGTACCCTACCGGTGACGGGTGAACCCCCGCGACTACCAGTCCGGCAATATGGGAAATATCTGCCAGTAAATAGGCATTAACGCTTTTGGCAATTTCAGAAAACCTTTTGAAATCCAAAGTCCGGGGATAGGAAGTAGTCCCGCAAACCAGAATTTTTGGTCTTTCTGATTGGACTAATTGGGCTAATTTGTCGTAGTTAATATACCCGTCTTCCTCAACTGAGTACCGGACTGAAGTATAAAACTTGCCGCTAAAAGTAATGTTAGGATGGCCATGGGTCAGGTGGCCGCCGGAGGAAAGTGCCAAGCCCATGATTTTGTCCCCGGGGTTTAAAAGGGCAAAATAGACCGCGGCGTTGGCCGGAGAACCGGAATATGGCTGAACGTTCACGTAGCCCACTCCAAACAATTTTTTGAAACGTTCAATGGCCAGGGTCTCAATTTCATCGACTATTTTATTGCCTTGATAGTAACGTTTTCCCGGATAACCTTCGGAGTATTTGTTGGAAAGTATTGACCCGGTCGCTTCCAAAACCGCTTTGGAGACGTAGTTTTCGCTGGGAATCATCTCCAGGACTTCTTCCTGCCTTTGCTTTTCTTTTTTAATTAACTCAAAAATTTCATCATGCATGAAGTGATTTTAGCATAAATTACCCCGTCATTCTGGCTTGTCCAGAATCTTTTGTTACTT
>CAYJLJ010000054.1:0-4817 GCA_964371135.1 uncultured Gammaproteobacteria bacterium
GGCTGTGATTGATCAAAAGATATCAATAGAAAACTTACCGGATCTTCTGACTGTCAAAGAAGTTGCCCAACTTCTGCGGGTTTCCGTTCTTACCATTAAACGCTGGGGTAAAAGAGGCAAGTTACCCGCAATCCGGATTAACTCCCGCGGGGACAGACGCTATAAAAAAGAGGCTGTACTTTGGTTATTAGGTATGGGCAAATAATCTTCGTCATCCTGGAGGGCGAAGCCCGATAGGATCTTTCCGGAAGATGCTATCACTCACTTCGTTCGTTCCAGCATGACGACACTACGTAATTCCCTGTCTGTATTCTTCCGCCGCCTTTACCGGATCAACAATATTTACTGACAAGCCTGTCCCCAGTTCAAACCCGGCCCGATGAATCAAGCGCGGGATAATGCGCAGATACCAATCGGTCCCGTGATAAATGTAGTAGTTATACGGAACATCGCTTTCCCCGGAAAACTTTTTACTGATAACTCCTAATAGTTTTTGGACAAGTGGTGCCAAGTCTGAAATTTCCTCATCGGAAGCTTCTCCATATGTTTTATTTTCAGAGAGCGGTGCTACCCAAACTTCGTACGGCCACTGGGAAAAATCCGGACAATAGGCTACAAAGTGTTTAGTTCTGGCTACTTCGTTTTGAATGGGTTCTTTTTGCACCGTGTCTAAATTAATTTGGTGCGGAACTACGACTAACTGCGAATGTGGATGTTTTAAAGAAGCCCCTGCATGGATGTCATGGTTATTTAAAATCCTCACTCTCCCCTGTTGTTTATAAAAATTATACCGCTGGCGGTAAACGGTAAACAAAAGCTCTATTTGGTCAATGGACATCTCATCTACGTCTTTATCATGGTCAGGAGAATGGATGATTACCTCATGGAAATCGGTAATCGGATATTTGTTGGCTATTACGCGCACATCACCTACAGAAAAAACGGTTTTATTCAAACTTTCCTGCCCAGGGCAAAAAGGGCAAAGACTTTGGGGATGAGCTACATTGTCATGCGGCCGGATAACTCTGGCCGGAGCAATAATTACCCATCTGTTAGTTTTAATGTCCGGGACAAACTTAGCCATGGATATAGAATAACAGCTTTCCAGACTTTTGGGAACATATATTTTGGCCGGGAAATTAGTCTCCCAAGCCATTTGAGCCCCAGCCTGGAGTAAATCTCTGAAGGCTCAGAAACATGGCCGGAAATAAAATCAAAACTACCCCCCACTCCCATGCCAACGCGGAACTTGTTGTCATTGCGAACGGAGTGAAGCAATCTCTCCTGTTTGGGATGTCCTAAGGCTACAAAAAGGATATCACTATATGGTAATGCATCAGGATTCGCGACGATTTTGTCTGCATTTAATCCATCTTTTGCTATAGCAACTTTTAGATTTGGATGTAGCTTTATTAATTTTTCCGCGGTTTTTTGCGCTACACCCGCAGCCCCGCCAAGCAGGCCGATAGTTAATTTTTTTTCTGCCGCCAGTTGACACAAGGCTAACATGAAGTCAACACCATGGACAGTATTCTTGAAATTATTTAATAGCCTTAATCCAAAACCGTCGGGAATGTTTAAATCCGCAGCGTTAAGAATTTTTTTAAATTCCGGGTCATCGTGGGCCGTCACCAGAAACTCCGGCCCGGGAGTAAAAACAAGTCGCGGCGAATTCCCGGGCTTTTGCGGGGGATCTTCTGACAACCAGCTCTCCACAATCTGTAGAGCGTTTTCTTTCGTCACATCATCAATCCTGACACCAAGTATTGTTTTTGTCATATTCCAACTATAAGATTTATAAAAATTATAAATTTTATAACGTTTATACCCGTTTTTTGCCTTTTCTCCAATTATTCCCTGCTACACTTTGATCTATTTTTACAAATCTTCCCCCCACTCCCCCGTCTTTACGTTATAAGTCTCCTAACCAGATAACCTGCTAACTTCTGATTACTCATTATTGAACACTTTTATTTGTGCCCAATTAGTAAAAATTGAAAATAAAAAATAGAAAATATAAAATAATGCTATCGGTTATCTCGATGTGATGCTTCTCTTGTATAAATCGATGTTTTCCATGGCGACCCCGCACCCCCGGACAACACAAAAAAGCGGGTCATCGGCAACATGGACCGGAACTCCAATAGTATGGGTCATCAATTTGTCCAAATTTCGAAGGAGTGATGTCCCACCGCTAAGCACGATCCCCCTGTCGATGATGTCAGAAGCCAATTCCGGAGGGGTTTCCCCTAGCACTCCCTTAACGGCAGTGATAATTTGCGAAAGTATTGGTGTGACGGCCTCAACAACCTCGTCTGACGTAAACTCTATGATCCGCGGCAACCCCGAAGCACCGTCGCGGCCGCGAACTTCCATTTTTTCCTTCCCCCCAGGCACGGCTGTGCCAATCGTAATCTTAATTTCCTCAGCCGTCTGGTCACCGACCATTAAATTGTATTTCTTTTTAATGTAGGTCTGGATCGCCTCATCAATTTTGTTGCCCGCCACCCTGGCGCTGCGGTGGACCACGACGCCCCCGAGACTGATCACGGCCGCCTCGGTGCTGCCGCCGCCGATGTCCACAATCATATTGCCGTTGGGATTGGCAATTGGGATCTTGGCTCCGATGGCCGCCGCCAGCGGTTCGTCGATCAGATACGCCACCTTCGCTCCCGCAGACAGAGTCGCGTCAAGAACAGCCCGCCTTTCCACCTGGGTAACGCCCGCAGGCACACAAATCATCACTTCCGGCTTAAAAAAACGGCTGCGGCCGCAAACCCGGTCCAAAAAGTAGCGCAGCATCGCTTCGGTGACGATGTAATCCGCAATCACGCCGTCGCGCATCGGCCTGCTGGCTTTAATGTTTCCCGGCGTCCGGCCCAGCATCTGTTTAGCTTCGTTTCCGACCGCCAAAACTTTGCCGTCATCCACGGAAACTGCTACCACGGTAGGCTCGTTGACCAGCACCCCGCCGCCCACAACATAAACCAAACTATTGGCGGTTCCCAAATCTATGCCCAATCTTTTGCTAAACATTATTAGGAGAATTGTACCAAATTATGGTAAAATGCGTATTGCATGTCCAAAGCTACTCTTGCTGTCCTGGCGGCCCTTTTGTTTATTTTTTCCGGAGTAATTGTGACGGTGGCCCTGGCGCGCGGGTATCGCCCCGATTTTGACAAACGTACCCTGCTTCCCACCGGCATTCTGGTGACCACCTCCGACCCCGACGGCGCGCAGGTTTTAATCGACGGCAAGCTCAAAACCGCCACCAACAACACCATTAATCTGGCTCCGGGAAAATACCCGGTTCGCATTCAAAAAGACGGCTTCACCTCGTGGGAAAAGCAGATTGAAATTAAAAAAGAAGAAGTGTTTAAAACCAACGCTTTTCTTTTCCCCGCCCTGGCTGATCTGCGCCCTCTGACTTTTACCGGGGCCTTAAACCCCACCGTTTCCCATGACCAAACCAAAATCGTTTACGGCGTCGCCTCAGCTTCAGCCCGTCTTAACGGGCTGGATGGCAATGGCGTCTGGACCATGGATGCCGGGCGAAACCTGCCTGCCCCGATTCTTTCTTCAGGCGATTTCCGCCAAATTTTTCGAAATTCGCAGGTCTTGACTCTTTCTGACGCCAATTTTCTCTGGTCGGCGGACAACAAGCAAATTCTGGCCTACTTCGATTCTCTGGCCACGCCATCGGCGGCCTATCTGTTGGATACTGACCGGCTTAATGACGCCCCACCCCTGGTCACAGATCGTTTACCCGTCATCCTGGAAGATTGGAAAAACCTGACCGACGCCCGCTACGCCGCTCAACTTGCCAAACTGCCCCAGACTTTGCGAACTACCCTGGCTACGAGTGCCGGAACCTTGGCCTTCAGCCCCGACGAAACCAAAATCCTGTACATCGCCACCTCCTCCGCCTTTCTGCCTAACTACCTGACTACCTACCTGCCCGGTAGTGATCCCACACCGGAAATACGTTCTATTACGTCGGGAAATCAGTATGTTTATGATTTAAAAGAAGACAGAAATTATTTTGTTTCCGGACTAAACCTGCGCTGGTTTCCGTCGTCCCGGCATCTTTTGGAGGTCGGTGCCAATCAAATCGCGGTTACGGAATACGACGGGACCAATAAGGCCGCTCTTTTCAGCGGCTCATTTAGCCCCAACACCGTCTTTGTCTGGCCCAATTGGAGCAAAGTCGTCATTCTGACACCCCTGGGCAGCGCCAACGGAACGGGAGAAAATCTGTACACAATTAACCTCAGGTAAAGTACTAAAACAGTACTTGACTTTCGAAAAAGTCGCACTAAAATGGAAGTATGGTTATAAAAAGGTCGCTCTATCCGATAATTCAAGCTCACATCCTGCAAAAAGAAATTACGATTATTGCGGGTCCCCGCCAGGCTGGAAAAACATATCTAATAAAACAGCTGCAAGCCGACCTGGACAACCAAGGAATAAAAACGCTCTATTTCAATTTAGATTTTGACGACCAGAAAAAATACTTCGTGTCTCAAAATGCGTTGTTGAAAAAATTAAAACTGGAGTTTGGGACCAGCTCAGGAACAGTTTTTATCGATGAAATTCAGCGGAAAACAGACGCCGGCATATTTTTAAAAGGATTGTATGACCGGCAAACTCCATATAAATTTGTAGTTTCAGGATCAGGGAGCCTGGAATTAAAGGAAAAAATCCACGAATCTCTCGCCGGGCGCAAACAGATATTTTATTTATCAACACTGACTTTTAAAGAGTTTTTAAACTGTAAAACTGAATACAAATACGAGGGAAAAATTAAAGATTTCTTT
>CAYJLJ010000055.1:0-2060 GCA_964371135.1 uncultured Gammaproteobacteria bacterium
CATTTTGAGGACGGTAACTACCATTGATTTTCCTGTTTCCAAAAAAAAGCCGGCGTAAAGAGCCTTGCGTCCGAGGTACCAGCGCACCGTGCGGGAATATTCCAGGACATCGCAGCCAATGTCTTTGAGGATCATGCGGAAATGAGCTTAGCAGATTATCCGCCTTTTGACAACGTTTCGAGAAATTCTTCGTTGTCCTTGGTGTGAGAAAGTTTGTCAATCAGCATCGGAGTTCTTTCATCATCGCCCAGCATATGGAGCATTTTAATCAGGGTATCAAGTTGTTTTAATCTTTCCGGGGTAACCAGTCTTTCAAAGTTTCTGGTTCCGCTGCGGGCAACATCAATTGCCGGGTAAATCCGTTTTTCCGCCAGTTTCCGGTCCAAATGCAGCTCCATGTTGCCGGTGCCTTTGAATTCTTCATAAATCAGATCGTCCATGCGGCTGTCCGTATCCACTAGCGCCGTGCCAATAATAGTCAGCGATCCGCCGTCTTCGACACACCGGGCCGCGCCCAGAAATTGTTTTGGCGGGAAAAGGGCCGCCGGATCAAAACCTCCCGAGAGAGTTCTTCCTGAGGACGGAATAGCAAGATTGTAGGCGCGGGCTAATCTGGTGATTGAATCGAGCAGGATTACCACATTTTTTCCCATTTCAACCAGCCTTCTGGCCCGGTCAAGAGTAACTTCCGCGACCCGGACTTGTTCTCTGGGTGTCTGGTCAAAATTGCTGGCAATGACCTCCCCCTTGGTGCCCCGGGCGATGTCAGTTACTTCCTCGGGGCGTTCTCCTACTAACGCTACCATCAGGTGATAGTCCGGGAAATTTGTGGTTATGCCGTTGGCAATTTCTTTTAATAACCATGTTTTGCCTGCCTTAGGCGGCGAAACAATTAAACCTCTTTGTCCCCTCCCGATGGGAGAAATTAAATCAATAATGCGGGTTGAAAGCGGCTCCGGTCCGGTTTCTAATTTGATTAGAGTATCGGGGTAAATTGGCACCAGATCATCAAACCAGGGCCGGTTGGCAATCTTTTCGGCGTCCTGGCCGTTGACTTTGTCTACCCTTAGGAGACCATAGTATCTCTCGGTTTCTTTTGGCGGCCGGCCCAGGCCTTCCACCCAATCACCGGGGCGTAGAGCAAACCGACGGATTTGAGAAGCGGAAATGTAGACATCGCGTTCTGACGGGATAAATTTGGGGCGGAGATACCCGTGGCCTTCCGGGGCCGTGTCCAAAACACCTTTAAGCTCCATTGTGGGAATGTTGGAATCGTTTAAATCGCGCGGGCCGGGACCCATTGGCACCGTAGGGGGCGGTGTATCAGAAATTGGAGTGCCAATCAGTTCGGCCACACCAGTATTACCCGTTGGCTGGGCTCTAAAGGCAGGTCTTCGGGCCGGACCCCAACCCATAGATTGAGCTCCCTGCGCGGGAAAATTATTATTGCGAAAATTATTGTTGTTTCGTAGGGGCACGGGAATAGTATTAAATATTTGGAAAATTCATTGTGTGGGGCTGCCAAAGCTCACGAGTTTGAGCTTCTGTGTCTGATTATCACGCCAACCATAAAGATTGTCAAGCCCCATTTAATCGGCGCAGATCCCGTTTAATGAAGCTCGCGGGCATACACGGAGTGCATGACGCGAACTGAAATTATTAGCGGGATCAAGAGGCCAAAACCGGCAAACTCCAAAAGCTGGGGCCAAAAGAAAAGATAAACAATCCGTTCGTTGCCGGCAAGCTCCCACCCATTCGCCCAATTATTGATTAATTTATGCTCCCCAATTCTCCTTATTTCTCCCATTTCTCCTATCGTGACTCCGATCCATCCCGGCTCAAAACTTTGCGCCAGAATTAATGTTCTGCCCTGATTTCCCTGATTTCTCTGATTTTCCAAATCAATTCTATACCACGCCGGGTTCGGATGTTCCACCGTGAAATTGGCAGTGTATTCAGCCCATCCTGACCGCTTGTGCAAGACCTCGTCTTGCACACGTTGCTGCAACAGGCCGGAATAGTCAATCTTCCAAACCTCCAGGCTTTCCAGTTCATTTTGA
>CAYJLJ010000055.1:2070-4639 GCA_964371135.1 uncultured Gammaproteobacteria bacterium
GGTGAAACGTGTACCCAAGCCCATCCGGTTCCATTGGTGGTAACACAAAATAACTAGTGGCTAGTGACTGGGTTCTAGGTAAATATGTTTCCAAAACTGCCCGTCTTGAATTTAAGTCCTCTATCCAAAACAAAAATGGTTTTCCGGAAATATTTTTGGCTTTGACGGTTATTAAATAACCATCACGGTGAGAAAGGTTTTTTAAGAGGTGGTCTTGCTGCATAGCAAGACCACCTCTTGCGAAAGAAACAATTGGCTCTCCGGTAATTAATTTTGTTGGATCAAACTCCAAATCCCCCTGGCTCCGGCCGGAAAATAAAGTTCTATACTCATAAATATAATTTGCTATACTTGTTTGGGGCGTGGGCCCGGATTGGTTCGGAATGAGTTCGTCAAACTTGATTCCAGGGGTTCGATTCCCCTCGGGTCCACACCCCAATAACCAGCACTTGACATTATTTATTGAAACTGCTACACTAACTTTGTTTGACGAACTCGTTTCCCGGACCTTTCCGGAATCGCCAGAAGACGCTATAAGGGCGTCTTTTTTGGTGGCGTAATCCCCGTTCTCAAAGTACCCCTGGTCCAGATTGCCCCATTTGTATATTGGCCCCACATTGGGTAAATTTTGGCTTAAAGAAATAAAAGATTTGGTGGGAGCCCGTAACCGAAAACTATAAACTTTAATCTTGCCAAATTCTTTTTCAAATTTAATGCTATCCGACTGCCCTACTAACCTTTCTAACTCGTCTGTATATAATGCTTTTGGTGAAGACGGATTGATGATATTTTTGTCAACCAGCAGCCAGTTCACCCGGTATTTGTTCAGGACACTTTCGAGCAGGGGCAAATTCTTGGAATAAACCGCCTGGGATATTTCCCAATAATAGTTTTCGTTTGCCGGCATCCATCGGTCAAATTCCCGGTCCAATATGGGCTGTGGCAGTCCAAACCACCTAAAACCTGCCCCTTCGTATCCCCACTTGTAATACCCCCAACCGTAAATTGAATCCACTGGAAACGGAGCAATTCTGGTGTTGTGGTCCTGTTGGTTGAACCAATCAAATGTTTGTTGATATTCCGCCGGAATTGTTACCCGTTCACAATCACAAATTAAATTTCCCCGAAACGCCGGCCACATGTAAAAAATTAAAAGCACCGGCACCAGTATCCAGAGTTTTTTTAAATAGGAGGCCGCAACGCCAAAATAAACAGCAAAGGCTAACATCAAAAGTAAAGAGAACTTTGTAAAAGGAAATCTTAACGCTTCGGTATCAATAAAAGCCATCAAACCCACAATGGAAATTACTAAAACCGGAGCCATGGCAATCCCTACGGAAATTCTTTTTTTTATAGAAATCAGGATTCCTAAAATAATTGCGGCAAAAGAACCGTACCCGATTGCTAAAACCAGGGGGTTGGCCAAATGATTTTTCCAAACCGGAAACAAATCTGCAAATTGCCGGGAGACAAAATTAAAATGCCCCCAATCAAACAAATAGCCGCGGATTATGGCGATGTCAAACAGGTTTCCAAACTCTTTACTGGTATTAAGGGCTTTAGCCGAAAATTGCTGGCTAATATGCGAATTAGCCACCTCGGTGCCGTGATTTAAAACGTAGTAAGCAGTTGGCAACAGCCAAAAACTGTTGACAATTAAGCCGATCAGGAAAACTTTTAACGCCCACTTTTTGTCGAGGAAAAAAGCAAAAACTATTAAAGCAGCAAAATTAACAAACCACAATGTTGGCGTATGCGCCATTGGCGCGGAAAGGATAAAAAATAAAATCAGCGGCCAAAGCTTTTTAGAAACCACGGCCCAAAAAAGCCAGGGCAAAAAAGCATAACCGGTGGCAAACATTTCCAAGGGCAAATAGAAATGCTGCATCGTTCCCAGATTTAACAAATAAAACAAACCGCCCAAAAAAGCAGCGGTTTTGCCAACAAACTTGTTTAGCAAAAAATACACCCCTAACGGGCCAATTATTAAAGTCAACCAGAAATATCCATAGCGAAACGGAAATCCTAAATACCACAGCCGGCCCAACTCACTGGCATGAGATTGAGCAGCTACGGCCCCAAGGCCCTGGTGTTGCTGCCAGACGCCCCAAAAAATTCTTTGCAAATAAAGCGGCAAATTAAATTCCGGATGCAGCGTATCCCAACCGGAAAGGATCGTACCGGGAGTATAATTTAACAAACTCAGAATAATTGCTATCGTGGACAAAACCACTATCGGCCAGATTTTTAAAAACAATATTTTCATCTGTTCTGATTATAACACTATAGGATTAATTTCTCCACAAAAAAGGGCGGGTTCCCCCGTCCTTTTTTTCCAAAACTTAGAAATCTGATTACTTCCAGTTTTGGCTTTCCAATTGAAATGGAGCCCCCTTAGCTTTTTGATCAGCTACTGTGTAAGCACCAGTATTCATATCAACTACTACCACCGTGAACTCGTCTCTAGCCGTATTATCATTTGGAATAGTAAAGGCGTTACCGTCAAAGTTCTTTCCTGTAAAGACCGAAACGCTTTCCTGTCCCAATTGTCCTTCGGAAACAAAAGCCG
>CAYJLJ010000056.1:0-4625 GCA_964371135.1 uncultured Gammaproteobacteria bacterium
GTATAAAGCCAAACCCGAAGGCCACTGGGTTCCCAAAAACAAAAACATCAGCGGAAACATCCAGATCATGGAAGATTGAGCCTCGGCAAATTCGCTCATGAAGTCGCTCTTTTCCTTTTTTTCCTCCGGCTTGTCTTCTTTGCGGATTTTTGGCGCCGCGGCGGGCATCATCATTTTTGTTTGGATAAATTGGGTAAGGGCGGCCAGAGCAACCAAAACGCCGGGAACCGCTACCGGTAAACCGGAGACATGATAGGCATCCGGCTTCGCCATGTTCCAGATACCAAAAGAAGTGTTGAGATTCATGGTTAAAATTTGGTTCATCGCGCCCAGAAGGCCAAACAGAATAACTATTTGGACAATAGAGGGAAGACAGCCGGCCGCCGGATTAACGCCGTTGGATTTAAACAAAGCCATTTGGGCCGCGGCAAAGGCCTGCTGATCGCCTTTATGTTTTTCTTTAAGCGCGGAAATATGCGGCTGAAGCTCGGCCATTTTTTTGCTGTAGTGAGTTTGCTGTTTTAAAAAAGGCCAAAATACCAATCTGGTCAAAACGGAGATCTCAACAATCGCCACACCCAGGTTTTGAAAGGCAATAGTGTTATAGACAAATAGTATGATCTGCAAAAAAAAGTCACCCATGACAGGACAAAATTCGCTTAAAGCCTAAATAAAGCCCCCGCATTGTACCAAGTTTTTGCACCTGTTGATAGGTGTATTCGCTACAGGTAGGTTGGTATCGGCATTGTGAGGGAAACAAAGCCCAGAGATATTTTTTGTAGAAACGTAATAAAAATGAAATGATTTTCACTGTTGTTTATTGTACTATAATTATGGTGAACAAAGTTTTAAGCGAGTTTTTTACCAATGCGGCCGTTGCTTTGTTCGCGGTTGGAGTTTTAGCACCAATGTTTTCAACACCAACAGATATTTTAACGGCAGCCAGATATCTTGGCGCCAGTATCGGTACATTTGCTTTCATTATTTTGGCCGGGCTGTTTGAAGCAAAAACAAAAACATGAATGACACAATAATCTTTCTGCTGAATTTCATAAGTATGACCAGTATTTTAATAATTGGAATTTATTTCATGAAAAAGTTTGAAAAGAGGAGAAGAAAATGATATTTTTTAATTTACCGTTTATTTATCAAATGGCAATTATAGCCATTGTTTTGGGTTCAATAGCCAGTTATCTTCTTTACCGGATGATTAAAGAAAAATTAATTTAAAAGTTTTGCTCTCCGCAAAATGCTTTCAACTTCTGTTTTTAGTTCTTCGCGTGTAGCCTCTACTGCTTTTTGCTTGGCCAGGAAAACCAGCTCCAGATTATTGGCCAGACGGGGAAGGAAAGATTGAATCGCATCAGAGAGCTTTCTTTTTACCTCGTGGCGGACTACGGACCGCTTGTCAATTTTTTTACTGATAATAAAGGCCGCCTGGGGGGCTTTTTGGGAATTATTATAGGAAACTAACAACCCAAACGAGGGGGAATCATAGTTTTTTGCCGCCGAACGGATCCGGGAAAATTCGCTTTTCAGGGGAACGCGATTTTTTTTAGCCAACATTAGACTGTGAGTTTCTTGCGACCTTTTAATATGCGCCGCTTGAGCACCCGGCGCCCGTCGTGGGTTTTCATGCGTTCCAAAAACCCATGCTTGCGGGCTCTTTTAACTTTCTTCGGCTGCCAAACTCTCTTGGGCATAGTACAAGGATTATGTCAAAATTAAGTAAAATTTGGAAGAGGGAATGTTCATCCTGAGCGGAGCCGAAGAATTGAGATTGTCTGATCTCTTGAATTTTTGGGGATAACTTGTAAGATGGATCGTGCTGCCGCGATCCACATGGACACACAAAAACTTCACGATCTATGGAGAGCAACCCTGGGAGAACTTGAGGTTGAGCTTGGCAAAAACAACTTCGGAATTTACCTTAAAAACAGCTCTCTTCTCTCTTTGGAAAACGGCATCGCCAAGCTTGGTTTCAAAAATAAAGGGGTAGCCGCCCAAACCGGCGCCAGATATTACGCCATTATTCAAAACTCCCTTCAAAAAGTCTCCGGGGTTTCCCCCTTAAGTTTAACTTTTGAAGCGGATACAAGCGTTGGATCATTAGCGCCGTCTGAACCCGAGCTAGAATCGGGTCCGCTTTTTTCCCTGCCAAAAGAAGATAAAGAAGAACTCCAGGCGTCTATTAAAAAAAGCCGTTTGCGCCCCGACTTTACTTTTGAAGAATTTTGCGTCTCAACCAGCAATCAACTGGCCTTTGCCGCCGCAACCGCCACGGCGCAAAATCCGGGAAAAAATTATAATCCGCTTTTTTTGTGGGGCGGGGTAGGAGTGGGAAAAACCCATTTAATGCAGGCCGTGGGCCACGAAATTTTGCGCAAAAATTCCCGGGCCAGAGTAATTTATGCTCCGGGTGAGCAGTTTACTAATGAAATTATTGCCGGAATCAGAAGCAAAAACACCGCCGAGTTCAAAGACCGCTACCGTTCTGCCGATGCCCTGCTTATTGATGATATCCAGTTTCTGTCCGGCAAAGACACCGCCCAGGAGGAATTTTTTCATACGTTTAACGCTATCCAGCAGCACGAAGGCCAGATTGTCATGACTTCGGACCGCAAGCCGGCGGATATTTCCGATCTGGCCGACCGGCTGCGCAGCCGCTTTGAAGGTGGAATGGTGGCAGACATATCCACACCGGATTCAGAATTAAAAACGGCTATCTGTCAACTGAAAGCCAGGAAACGAGGAATAGAGCTATCCGAAGAATTGGCTTTTGCCATTGCGGGCAATGTGGATAATATCCGGTCTCTCGAAGGAACCATTCAAAAAATTATTGTTTTTGCCGCCGCCAACAAAAGAGAAATTACTCCGGAGTTAATTGCTGATGTTTTAAAAATTCCCATTTCTGACAGCCAACGCTCTGCTTCCAGAATCGATGCCAGAGTTGTTCTGGACCGGGTTTGTGAATTTTATGAACTGTCTATCAAGCTCATTAAAGGAGAGAAAAGAGATAAGCCCATTGTTTTGCCCCGGCAGGTTTTAATGTATCTTCTAAAAAATAAAACCGGGATGACCTATGAAGAAATTGCTGCCTATGTTGGGGGGCGGGATCACACTACTATTATTCACGGAGTAAATAAAATTGAAGGGCTTATTGAAACTAATGAGCGGCTCCGCTCGGAAGTGGAGCAGCTCCAAAAACTTCTGGTTTAATGGGGACACCCGGGGGAAAACTTTCAGAGACCTTGTGGATAAGTGTATGGTTTTCAAAAGATCTCAACTTATCCCCAACACCGGGAAAATTGTCCCCAAAGTTATCCACAAGTCATTGAGAAAGTTATCCACAACGAAATTTGTCCAAAACTGACAACCCAAATGCGCCGGCGGCAATTTTTTCCCACTTATCCTCCGGCCCTACTACTATCACTACTAGTTAGAACTAAAAAGAAACGACGATTGAAAAAAATCAAATAAAAACGTATATTGGGGACGATGGAACTGGAAATTCTTCAGGAAAATTTAAACCGGGGACTGGGAGTGGTAACCCGGGTTCTAACTTCCCGGCCGCAGATGGCCATTCTTTCGAATATTCTCCTTAAGGCCCAAACCGGCCGGTTGGAAATAATTGCTTCTAATTTGGAGACTACCATAATTACAACCGTCGGAGCCAAGGTGGAAAAGGCCGGAGAGTTTACAGTCCCCGGCAGGACCTTTGCAGAGCTGTGTGCCGGGCTTTCAGCCGAGAAACTGACACTTGTCAGCTCTGAGGGGTCAATGAGCATTTCCGGAGGTAAATTTAAGGGGAAAATGGCGGGCACGCCGGCAGCGGAATTTCCCAAAGTGGTGGCAGATGATTCCGCCGGAGTGGTGATAGGACTTGAAAAAAAGGATTTTCAGCGGGGAGTGGGACGGACGGTTATTGCTTCGGCAACGGATGAAAGCCGGGCGGTTTTAACCGGAGTTCTTTTTAGTCTGGCTGAGGGCCTATTAACAATGGCCGCTACGGACGGGTTTCGTCTCTCGGTGGAGAAAATCAAAGCCAAAGGGCCGGCCAGGGAATTGAAATTCATTGTTCCCGCCAAAGCTTTAACTGAAGTTAACCGTCTCCTGGAAGAAAGCGGAGATTTCAAGCTGACCTATCTTGAAGATTCCGGCCAGGTGGTTTTTGATCTGGGAGAGAAAAAAATCTTTACCCGCTTAATTTCCGGCAATTTCCCTGATTTTGAGAAAATTATTCCCGCAAATTCAACAGTCCAGCTTACTACAACAACAGAAGAATTATCCAAAGCCATTAAACTGGCCTCTATTTTTGCCCGCGACAGTGCCAATATTGTGAAACTCAAAATAGCTCCGCGCTCCTCCGGAACTCAAAATTCTAAACTCAAAATCAGTGCCAATGCTCCGGAGGTGGGGGAAAACGAAAGTGAAATTGATGTGACCATGGAAAAAGGCGGAGACGAAGAGTTCGCGGTCGCGTTTAACTATCGTTATCTTGTGGATGTTTTTGGCGCCGTGGGGAATAAGGAAATATAAATCGAATTTAACAGTCCTCTGGCCGCCGGAGTTTTTCGGCTACCAAAGGATAGTAACTTCCTTCATATCATTATGCCGGTTCGGGT
>CAYJLJ010000057.1:0-4557 GCA_964371135.1 uncultured Gammaproteobacteria bacterium
GTACGGCGGCGCAGACATCAAATTCAACCGGATGACCGGGGAGTCAATTAGCATTGCCGACGATTTGAAAGCCGCCGCCTCCGATTGTCTCAAAAAATGCGCCTCGCTTCTGGGGATTGCCGGGGACATCTACTGGAAAGACCTCGACACCTGGAGCTTTGAAGAGTAAAATCATGCTATGACTTTGGAGCAAATCTACAATCTGGCCATTAAGATGGCCATTGCTGCCGATCCGCGGGGAAAGGCGGGAGTAGAAAAGCATCTTGCCAGGTTAAAAAAAGAATACGACGAACTGCCGGAGAAGCCCGCCCGAGGCGGGTCCGCCATGGGCGGAAAAGCCGATTTTGATAAGGAATCCCTGACTAATCCCTATGCCGATTCGCGCATTCTTTTGGGAGACAGGAAGTTGGCAGTCGATAAAATTATGGCCGGGATTGATATTACGGCAGCAGAAGTTGTTCTGGCCGACTCCCTTAATACCAAAAATCCCAAAAAGACCATTGATCTGCTTCTTTCCCATCATCCGATTGGGGGAGGGTACGCCGCTTTGCATGAGGTGATGGATTTGCAGGTAGACTTGCTTGCAAATTACGGAGTGCCTGTCAACATTTCCGAACATATTATGGACGAGCGGGTGGTGGAAGTGGCCCGTTCGGTTTCACCACGCAATCATAATCAGACTGTTGATGCCGCCCGGTTACTAAACCTTGCGTTAATGTGCACGCATACCATTACGGACAATTTGGTTTATAACTTCCTGGAAAATCTCTTTAAGAAAAAACCGGTGGAAACGGTTGGAGAAATTGTAGATTTATTGCTGACTGTTCCGGAATATAAAGAAGCGCAAAAAGGCAAGGCCGGGCCGATGATTTTTGTGGGTAATCCCAAATCCCGGGCGGGAAAAATTGCTCCGGTTGAAATTACCGGCGGCACGGAAGGGTCACCGGCGATTTATGAAAAAATGGCCCAGGCGGGAATCGGGACAATTGTGGGAATGCACGCCTCGGAAGAACACCGCAAGGAGTGCCAGAAGTTTCATATGAACATGGTTGTGGCCGGACATATGAGTTCTGACTCCTTAGGAATGAACCTGTTTCTTGACGAACTGGAGAAAAATGGTGTAGAAATAGTTTCGTGTTCAGGGCTAATTAGAATTTCCCGTATATGAGCATGATTGGCGTTACTGACCTTCGCATGGGAGCCGTTTTTGAAGATACCTCTATTGGTTCCGGCCCGTGGATCGTTCTTAAATATGAACATGTCAAAATGGGCCGGGGAACGGCGACCATTAAGGTCAAAATCCGCAACCTGAAAACCGGGACCACTGTCGAAAAGGCTTTTATTAACGGAGCCCGGGTTTCGGAAGTAATCCTGGAAAAAAGACGGGGCCAATATCTCTATTCCAGCGGAGATAATTTAGTCTTCATGGAACCGGCAACCTATGAACAGTTTGAAATCCCAAAGGAAATTGTTGGCGACGCCGCGAAATTTCTTAAAGAAGGAACCGAAGCGGACCTGAAACTTTATGAAGACCAGGCGCTTTCCGTCGCGCTGCCATTAAAAATGAAGTTTGAAATAACGGATACGGAACCGGGCTACAAAGGCAATTCAGTCAC
The DNA here is from genome assembly GCA_964371135.1 of uncultured Gammaproteobacteria bacterium. GTDB lineage: Bacteria > Patescibacteriota > Microgenomatia > JAMCZE01 > JAMCZE01 > JAMCRP01. Next base: position 1,617 of record CAYJLJ010000057.1, read on the forward strand.
CAACATCTATAAGGAGGCAACTATTGAAACCGGCGCCAAAATTAAGGTCCCCATGTTCATAAATATTGGCGAGCAAGTGCTAGTAAACACTGATACCGGGGAATACGTAGAGAGAGCAAAGTAAATTTCTAACTTCTAATTTCTAAATGAGAGCCCACAGAAGAAAAGCGGCGGTGACCCCGATTTGCGTCACAAAACCCCACGGCGCCGGCATGCGGGCGTCAAACCAAAGATCGTGAATGAAATGCTGGAACTTGTAGACGCCTTTGGAAACGGGATTGTTGAATTTGGGGAAGATGTAGGGAGCTTCAAGAAGATCGGGCAATTGAGAAAAGAGGACAGCCGTGAAAAAATAGGCCGGATCAACCCCCGGTTTGACGATCCAGAAGGCCGCGGCGACGCTAAATCCCAAAATAATATCAATCGAAGTTTCGACGGCTATCCGGCGGTTGCTTTTGTTTTTACTGGTCATCACGTCCCAGTGGGGGATTTTGTCCACCAGAAAATGCGAAGCCAGAACCAGCGGCAAGCCGATGATGGGACTAGTGACTTTGGAGGCAATGGCGGCGGCTATAATCGAGTGCGCGGTGAGCGTCATAATCGTGTGCATTCAAGTATAGCAAGGCTTGTCAAGGATTGCCAACTCTGCTAACCTTAATTTTGTCTTAATATGGTCAGAGCGTTAAAAAGCATTGCCTTTTTTCAGGTTCTCAGGATTCCGGCGTTTCGCAATCTTTGGCTTTCGCAACTAATTTCTCAGGTTTTTCTTAACCTCCTTTTTTTCTCCCTGATAATTCGTATTTATGAATTAACTCACAGTAATTCCGCCGTTTCGGTTTTGGTCTTTTTGCAAACGCTGCCAAATATTGCTCTTGGAGCGCTGGCGGGGGTTCTTGTGGACCGGTGGGGGAGAAAACCGGTGATGTTTTTTTCCCACTTCCTGCGGGTTCTGGCTGTTTTAGCCGTCCTGCTTTCTTCGGAAACGATCGGCTGGCTTTATGCCCTGGCATTTTTAATCAGCGTCATTACCCAGTTTTTCTTTCCGGCCGAGGCGGGGACTATCTATGATGTTGTTGAAGACAAAAATCTTTTATTAACGGCTAACAGTCTTTTTTCCGTGACATTTTTTGCTTCGGTAATCCTGGGAAACGTCCTGGCCGGGCCTTTCCTTTTGCTTTTCGGGGCGCACCTGACATTTTTTATCGTCGCGATGGCTTTTCTGCTGGCGTCAATTTTCACGGCGCGACTGCCCGGCAGCGGAGTTTTGAAGTTTCGTCACGAAGCGGGAGGATTTGATCTTAATCACATTTTTTCTGATTTCCTGGTCGGCTTGGACCATCTCTATCACAGCCCCCAGGTCCGCCGGGGCATTTTTCTTCTGGGAGCATCACAAATTACGATTGGCATTCTGGGGGTAATTGCTCCGGGATTCGCCGACCGGATTTTGCATATTCCTGTTCCAACCGTATCGCTTTTCGTGATGGCTCCGGCCGCCGCGGGGATGGCTTTGGGAGCTCTGGTTTTAGGCCAGTTCTTCCGGCATGCCAAACGGGAAAGTCTGATCAAGGTTGGATTTTACATGGCCGCGATTTTCCTGGTTATCTATTCTCTGGTGGATAAAATCGCCGGCGGCATTAATCTGCCAATTGTTGCCGTTAGTGTTGTGGTTTTGCTCCTTTTGGGGGCGGCCAATGCTTTTTTGGACATTCCGGTAAACACCATGATTCAGGAAAACACCCCCCAGGAAGTCCGCTCGAGAGTCTACGGCGTCGTTTCCACCGTCATTGGTCTGGCCGGAGTTTTCCCCATTGTTCTTTCCGGAGCTTTGGCGGATGTGATCGGGGTCCGGATGGTGATGCTGATTACCGGCGCGGTTTTGCTTATCCTGGCAATAAAGTATAATAGGGCCAACTATGCTTCCCATCCTTCTTAGGCTTGGGCCAATCACCATCTATAGCTTTGGAGTTTTTCTTTCCCTGGCTGTTCTTTTGGCCTCTTTTCTGGTTTGGAAACAGGCGCGCAAAAAAGGATTGCCCGAGGAGAAGGTTTTTGATGTTTTTCTTCTGACAGTCTTTACGGCTTTAATTGGTGCCAGACTGGGTTACGCGTTTTCTCATTGGAGTGTTTTTGGAGTTGACCCGTCGCGGATTTTTCTTTTTAACCATTACGCCGGGTTGTCTTTTTCCTGGGGTTTTGTCAGCGGATTGGGGATGATGATTGCCTCGGCCAAAGCTTTGGAAATGGAAGCCCTGTTGATTGCGGATTTTTTTGCCCTGGCTTTTTCCTGGGCTGTTATCATCGGCTGGACCGGGTGTCTCCTCGACGGGTGCCTGGCAGCGCCGGCAAGTCTTACCGGCGGACTTATCATCACCTCCGTGATTATTGCCGGAACTTTATATTTTGCCAATAAGAAGGCGGCCGCCTCTCCCAATCTTGCGGATTTGGCCCGCCGCAGCGGCTTGTTTGCTTCTTCCTACTTGATTTTCTTTCTGTCTTCTATTTTAATAGTGGGTAGAACTGCCAGGCAAGAAGAAAAAATTCTTTACCTGGCGCTGCTTGTTATTTGTCTGATTACATTTATGGTGAAATTTCCGGCATCTGTTTTATCACAAATAAAAAATTATCTTGAGGAAAAGTATCGCGACGTTGAACATCGTCTCAAGGATTTGAAAAAAGAGGATCCGTTTGAAGACCATTCGAGGCTGCTTGACAGAGCTTCTGATGACTCTGAGGCGTCAGCCAAAGCCGGCCACGAAAGAATTGCCGCCATGCAACAACAGTTGAATATGGCTTTAGTTCAGACGAGAAAAGCCCTGACCAAAATCAAGATCGGCAAGTATGGCATTTGTGAAAGCTGCGGCAGGATGATTGACACCGACCGTCTCGCGGCCATGCCGACGGCCACCCTTTGTTTAACCTGCGAGAAAAAAAGAGAAAGATA
>CAYJLJ010000058.1:0-4476 GCA_964371135.1 uncultured Gammaproteobacteria bacterium
TCTTAGGGGTTTGGAAAACTTAAAGCAGGTAGATTTTGAGAAGCCTCTGCCTTACCCGGCCGGCTCTTTTGATACTGTGCTTTGTCTCGACGTTTTGGAGCATGTTAATCAGGATAATCTGTTGCTGGCGAATTTAAAGAGGGTATTAAAACCCGGTGGCCGGCTGATTGTGACCGTTCCCGCATATCAATTTCTCTGGACCTATTGGGATGAGATGCTCGGACACAAGCGGCGGTATCATTTGCCGCAGATAAAGAGGCTGGTTTTGGAAAGCGGTTTAAAAATTGAGAAAGCAACCTATTTTTTCTGCCCACATTCGCCGGCGTTTGTTGTCCGGCTCCTGAAAAGCAAGATGAGTGACCGCAAGGAATCTGATTTTGTTGACCTTCCGGCTCCGGTAAATGCTTTTCTTCTGTTTGCCGCAGCCGTGGAAAGATTCCTGCTGCGGTTTATAAATATGCCCTTCGGAGTTTCGGTCTTAGTTATTGCTAAAAAATGAAAACTAAAGTTGCAATCCTTTTAATTTTGGTTCTGGCAGTTTTTATGCGTTTCTATCATCTGCCCCAGCTTTTGCACTGGACGATGGATGAGGAATATTGGAGTTATATTCCTTTTAATATTGCCACCGGTTATCATTTTCCCCTGATTGGCGGCAGTATTGCCGACACCGGAATTTACACCACACCCTGGTTTGTCTATTTAATGTCAATAATTGCTTTGGTCGGCCGGGGAAACCCGGTGGTTTTCGGAATTTTTGTTTCCGGAATAGGAGTAGTGACAACATTGCTTGTTTTTTGGCTGGGAAGGAAAATGTTTGACGGAAAAACGGCATTTTTCGCGGCCATTTTATACTCCGGTTCGATGCTAATGAGCCTTTGGGACCGACACTACTGGAACGCCTCGCTGACTCCAATATTAAGCCTTTTGGCTCTCTATTTTGTTTATACCCGGCGTCTAATCCTTTTAGCGTTGGTTTTAAGTCTGGCTGTCAGCGCTCATGGGACAGGAGTATCACTGGTTCTGTTTGTAGTTTTGACCCTGGCTCTTTGGCGGTCTCAAATTAAAATAAAACCCTTGGTAATAGCCGGAGTTATTTTTCTGCTGTCATTTTCTCCGGTTTTCCTTTTTGAAGCCCGCCACAATTTTTTGGAACTTCGGGCTTTGGCAAACTACTTCACGACTCAACGGCCGGCAGAGGAGACTTTCCCCCAGAGATTAACCACGGTTTCGGTGGAGCTTGTAAACACTTCCGGAAAATTGTTTATCTATCAGGATAATGGTGATGTCGGCAACCAATTAACTTTAGGCGATAAAAGTTTAAACCGGGGCCAAATGCAATGGGCTGCAGTTTTTATGTTGCTTTTGGTGTTAGCTTCAGTTTTTCTGGCAAAGAGGAGTCAGGCTTACAAATTACTTTGGCTTCAGATTGCGGCCACTATTTTGGGACTGTTAATATTTCGCAGTCCGGTCTCGGCGTATTATTTTTCCCCGGTGGCAATTTCCTTGTTTTTTCTGGCCGGGACCGGCGTTGACCGGTTCTGGACAAATCGTCCGGGGCAACTATTGATTATTGTTTTAACCGGGCTGTTTCTCTGGTTTAATCTGACAAAGATGATTTCGGCCTATCATAGTTCTTCGTATCCTGCGAAACTGGAAGCCGTCAAAGAGGCAATCCGGTTGACCCGGAATCAACCGTTTTCTTTTAATGTTTCCTGCCGGGGCCATTGCCAGCCTTATGGTTTCCGTTATTTGTTTACCTATTTGGGCCATGAACCGGCAAAATCATATATGGATCCGTATTTTTCCTGGCTTTATGATAAAAGGTTGCCAAAATCAGAGCCGGTAAAAGAAATAGATTTTATTGTTGACAATAATTCAATATTAATTGACACCGAAAAACTGTGATAAGCAAACAAAATTTTTTCCAAAGTATCGGTATCAGTTTGGGAACAGTTATTAATTCCTTTTTGGGGCTGCTTTTTTATCTGCTTGTTGCCCGGGTTCTCGGCCCGGCGGATTTTGGCCATTTTTCTTTTATTCTGGGATTGGGTTTGCTTTCGGCAGAACTGGGGGATTTTGGTCTGGGCAGTTCGCTTATTAAATTCGGCTCGGGAGACGATTTTCCGGCGGTATTTACATTGGCCTTTTTGCAAAGGGTAGCCAGCGCGGCAGTTATTTTGGTGATTTTTATGATCAGTTTGCAAGTTTACGCGGCGGCCGTAGGAATATCGTTGTTGTTTATTGGTCTAATTAGCCAAAGCCTGTTAGCCAGGCAGAAATATTCCAACTACATTTTGGTAAATGTTTTGGGTAACCTGTTACGGCTTGGCCTAACTTTCTTTTTAATTTATTCCGGTTTGCTAACTGTGGTTTCCGCCCTGGTAGTATTTGGTTTGGCAAACTTTTTAAGTTTTATTACCGGACTGGCAAGCCTGGCTATGATTTTTAGAAAAAAACTTGTGGACTTTGCCGGGGCCAAAAAACTGCTCGGCCCGGTGACTGCATACAGCCGGTGGCTATTTGCTTCCTATGCCATTTCTTCGGTGGCGGCAAAGATTGACATTCCACTGTTGTATTTCCTTGGGGGGGCGGCGGTGACCGGACTATACAGTTCCGCCCAAAAACTGGTATCGGTTTTTGCCCAGGTTGCGGTGTCTATTGAGGGCGTTTTTGCTCCTAAATTAGCCATAGAGGAAAAGCAGTCAAAATTTTTCAAAGAATATTTTTTTGTGGTGCTGCTGGCGACCGCGGCCATATTTATTACAATGTTAACCTCGGGTTTTATAATTCCGCTTATTTTTGGTAGCAAATACTTGGACGCCGCGCCCGTATTTAACTGGCTTTTGGTTGGTATGATTTTTTTCCTGTTCTCCGGGCCGTTTACCGCCGGGGTTTTATACCAGAAAGGAAAATCCGTTTTTCACCTGGCAGGGTCAGCTTTGCAATTGGTTTTTACCGTCACGTTGTATTTTTTGTTGATTCCCGGATATGGCATTTGGGGGGTGGCGGGTGCTTTTATTCTTAGCCAGGCTTTTAATTTGGGGTATTATTTACTAATCTGGCACTATGTCCGTAACCGTCCATAGTTTGGTTCGAAACGAAGACCAATTCGTCAAGTTCGCCCTGCTCTCGGTTCTGCCTTTCGTCGACCGGGTGTTTATTTATGACACCGGTTCTACGGACAAAACCGCGGATATTATAAATAGTATAGGCAGCGACAAGATAAGTTTTGAGCAAAAGGGTGCTGTTTCACCTCAAAAGCTCGTTTCTTTGCGCCGGGAAATGATTGAAAAAACCAAAACGGATTTTTTTATGCTTTTGGACGGGGATGAAATCTGGCCGGAAAATAATATTAAGAAATTTCTGTCAGATATGAATGGTATGCCAAAAGAAAAAATCGCCGTTTATTGCCGGACAAGAAACGCGGTCGGGGATATTTATCATTATTTGCCGGATAGTGCCGGGGCTTATAATTTTCAGGGAAAAACAGGACATTTTGCCATGCGGGGTTTTCGAAATTTGCCCGGCCTGACTTTGGAGGGGGTTTATCCCCTTGAAACCTATAGGTACCAGAACCGATCACTAAATAGTTGGGATGATAAACTTTTTTTCTCTGACACCTGGTATTTCCACGCCACTCACTTGAAACGGTCAAGCAGCCTCGAAAAAGTAGCAGGATTGCGAATGAGAAAAATTGAAACCGGCATTCCTTTTAAAGACAAAGAACTACCGGAAGTTTTTTCCGAAACAGAATTTTCTAAAAGATCAGCTTTCTACGAAAACATCGCGAGAATAGTTTCTCCGATAAAAGAAATTAAAAGGAGTTTTTTAAAATGAGAATCTGGTCAGATAAAAGATACTACGAAAAAATTGCCCGTAGTGAGAAGTTTGACCACCCGGGTTTTCTTAAGGCTGTAGAGTATTGTAAAAATGCCAGAGCCATACTCGATATTGGCTGCGGAGATGGGAGTAAGCTAACTAAACTAGGCAGCAAACCTACTAAACGTTTTGGCTGCGAAGTCAGCGACCTGGCCGGGAAGTTTGGTTTCGATAAGTTTAATGGAGTTAATCTTCCATATAAAGATAACAGTTTTGACCGGGTAACCAGTTTTTTTGTTCTTGAACATACAGAGAAACCCAAGGAGCTTTTAAGGGAAATGATTCGGGTTTTGCAGCCGGGTGGATTATTAATAATTCTGGCCCCAAATTACGGAGCTCCCAATCGTGCTTCACCAAATTTTTATGGTTCGCGTATCAGGAAATTATTATTTAACCCGAAATGGAATGCAGTACGGCCAAAAACTGACAGTATGAAAACTTTTGAAAGTGATGCGGATACGACACTGGAACCATATTTGGAAGACGTAATTAGATTTCTTCAGGAGAAAAAGCTTAAAATTGTGGAGGCGAATTCTTTTTGGGAAATGGAACTGCCCGGCGCTAAACCGTGGCAAAAACTACTTCGAATATTTAAAT
>CAYJLJ010000059.1:0-4467 GCA_964371135.1 uncultured Gammaproteobacteria bacterium
ATCTTGCCGAGCAGGATCAAATTGAATTCGTGGCCGAAGAACTGCGAACTCAAATGACCCGGGCCGGAGAAATGCTAAAGGTCTACGAAGATCAGCAGGAAGCCGGAAAACTCGTTGACCCAAAGGACAGACGAAGTCTGGAAAGGGCTGTTGATAAAAGCGTTTCTGCCTACAGAAATTACGTCCAGAGAAATATTCCGCGGGAAATGAGAAATGAGTCTGATGGAAGTTCACATGTGGACGGGAAATCACCAGAAGGTAAGGAATATCTGGAAAAAGTGGAAGGATGGAAAAAAACAGCAGAAGAAGGTCGAAGAAAAATTCAGGCCGAAAGGGAAGAAGAAAAAGATCCGAAAAAAGCAATTAATAATTTGCGGGGAGAGTTGACTAATGAGGTTGCGGCTAGACAACAGGCAGAACGGGAAGCCGCTCAATTGCGGGAACAATTGCGCTTAGCCAATGAGGCAATAGAGACGGAAAGAAAAAGAGCTGATGCGGCAGTAGAGGCAGCCCGAATACTTCGCGAACAAGCTGCAGACGGAACATTGCCGGAAATAAAGTCTGCAAACGAACGTGCAGAAGCGGCAGAGGCCCGCGTTAGAGAATTAGAAAACGCAAGTGCTACGCCTGTAAATGAAGAGCCTGAATTGGAAATGGAAAATTTGGAAGTAGCCCCGGTAGATACTAGAAAGAGGCTTGAAAGAATTCGCGATGGAGTAGCAAATGGTGTTCGAGCCTGGTTTCACAATTTAGATCCGAGGGGCAGGGATTGGTTATGGAGAATTGGAGCCGTTGCAGGGATTGGAGAAGCAATTTGGGCGTCGTCAGCTTTCCCGGGAGGCCGTTTGGTCGCTTCCGGACTAAATCTTCTCGCCGCTCAAGGAGTAGGTCTTAGTGTAGAAGGTTTACGAAGGGCAGAAATAGCCCACGCAAGAGGACAATTTGAAGACAACGACCTTGTTCAAAGAATATTAGATATTAATGATCGGCACAAAGTGGCTAGTGACAGGACGAAAAACTTTTTTGCAGGACTATCCGCCGGAATGACCGTTGGCTCAATCGGAACAGCCCTTTACGGCGCGGTTGAAGGATTTGTTGCCCCACATCCAGCCATTGCAACCGAAACTGCTGTCAATAAAATTACGGGGAAAGCCGCGGCCACAGCAGCCACTGAAGCTGTCAAGGCCACAGATATTTTTAATCCCACAATTACCATTCCCGACCACGGAAACTTTTGGTCCGCTTGGCATATTAATTCGTCTTTTGCTCCCGACTGGTCCGATTTAAGTAATGGAACAACACATACAGACGTCATAAAAGATATGGTTATAAAATTAGCCCGGGCTAATGGTCACGAACTTGGACTGGTACATGCCGGAGACCAAATTAGATTCTCTGAAATTTTAACTCCTGGACAAATAGAACTAGTCAAAAAAGCAGCCGCGGCAAAAAGCTATGGTGAATACACCACGGCAATTAAACCCGCTTATCATGTATTATTAGGTAAATAATATGACCCCAACTTCGCCAAAATTAGACCAGGTTGTAAAAATTTTAGAAAGCAAAGGCGCTACCGAAGAGCAAATTATGCAGGTTTTAACGGAAGTAGCCAAAACTGCTTTTGCCAAACTTTATACTGAAGCTATGACTTCTTTTACTGAAGAAGATTTACAAGCGATTGAAAAAGCCACTACCCAGGAAGAGGCTAATTTCGAAATCATGACCCGCTACAGTGAAAGAACCGGTAAAAATGCCCAGGAAGTTTTACAAAATTACTATGATATTTTCGCGGATAAATTTTTAGAAGAGGCTAAAAAAGAGGAAACAACTACCTCTTCGGTTCCCCGGTAACTTTTAAACCAATTGCGCCATTTGATTGGACTCTGGCAGCAATCCCGGTTATTCTCATACCGCAATTTAATTCGTCTAATCCATGTTGTGCCCCCATCGCTAATAATTGTTGGGGGTCGTCAAGAGTTTTTAAAACAACTATTTTTACACCTTTGTACACAGCAAGTTTTGCCAAATTTTTCTCTCTAACCACATCAGTAATTTGAGCCGGTTGGGCCAATTTTAGTCTCGCTGCTTTTGAATCCGGATCGTTGGTATAAACTAGAGAGCCAATATTAATTGTTACATCTGGGTCGGGCAAGGTTATAGAACCACTTAAGCTCGCGCTGGTGGGGGCAATATCCAATTTTAATCCTACAACTGCTTTCGGAGCAAAATCTCTTGCGGCTCCATAAACTAATGCCAAAATGGCGTTGGCACTATATGCTTTAGCAAACTCACCTTTTGCCTGAAGTTCCGCCGCCATTTGCCTGGCCAATCTTTCACTTTCTGTTATTTGCTCCGTATTCATATTGTGATTATACCATCCCCGCTTTACTTTTGGCAAATTTGTACCTATATTTAACTCATTGACAAAAATAATCATTATGCTAAAATTGACTTGTACATCAATTACAGCATGACTAAGATTGACACCAAGAACAAATATTTTCCACGCGACCTGGAGGCCAAGTTGCAAAAATACCTCCCTTTGCCGGAGATTTTGGCAATTGTAGGTCCAAGGCGAAGCGGAAAGACCACCATGCTCAAACATATGGCTGAAAGTCTGCCGGATTGTGTTTATCTCACTTTCGAAAATGAGGTTATTCTTGACCTTTTTGATCTCAATATTGACACTTTTGCAAAGCGTTATTTGGAAACCAACAAGACTTTAATCATCGACGAGTTTCAACACGCCAAAAAAGGCGGCAAAAACCTTAAATACCTGTTCGACGTTTTTCCCGGGAAAAAAATAATAATTTCCGGATCTTCCAGCCCGGATTTAACAATAAAGGCCTTAAGATTCCTTACTGGCAGATGTTTGGTGTTTACTCTTTTGCCGTTTAGCTACGCCGAGTTCTTAAAAACAAAACCGGTCAGTCCGACCGACCTCGAACTTCAAAAATATTGCTATGAATACATTACCTTTGGTGGTTATCCTGAAGTAGTCTTGCAAAAAGACGAAGAAATCAAAAAGACCTTGCTACAAAATATTTATAGCTTATTTTTTTCCCGGGAAGTAAAAGACATGACTTCTCTGGCTGATGATTATAAATTGAAAAATCTGCTTAGGGCTTTAGCCCTAAATCCCGGCAGTTTAATTGAATACCAGGTACTCTCAAGAATTTCCGGGTTTGATTTCAGGACTCTTAAACGCTACTTAAATTTCCTGAATAAGACATTCATTACCTTTACCGCTCTGCCCTTTCATTCAAATAAGAGAGTAGAGTTAGTTAAAAATCCTAAGATCTATTTTTATGATTGCGGTCTGCGCAACAGCCTAATTGACAATTTTTCCCAACCGGTAAACCGACCGGATAAAGGTGCTCTTGTCGAGAATTTCGTCGGAGCACAACTTCTAGACAGAGATACCAATCTAAAGTTTTGGCGCACAAAAAATAAAGTGGAAGTAGACTTTATTCTCGAGTCGGAAGGTAAAGTTACCCCGTTTGAGGTGAAAGCCGGACAGGAAACAAATATACCTTCGGGCTTAGCAAGTTTTGTGGGAAATTATTCGCCTGAAAAAGCTTTTGTGATTAACGAGGCGGACAATAAAAAACGGCTAATTAAAACCACACCGATTCTTTTTATCCCCTACTGGCAACCGGGAAATTTTTGAAGTATATTTAACTCATGGAGGAAAATTCCCAGACGCCGGAAAAACCATCACGAGTCCATGATTTGTTTGTCTGGCAGTCGCAATCCCGGCCGACTCTCACTTATCCCAAAGGGACATTTTTAACTTTGGGCAGTCTGGCTTTTCTGGTCACGGTTATTTTTATGTTTTTTCAGGAATGGCTGGCCATTGCCGTCACCTGGGCCGCCTATTTTCTCTTTTTTGCCCTGACTAAGGTTCCGATGGTGTTGGTAGAACACAAAATAACAACTGAGGGCGTCATTTCCATGAATCATGCCTATCTCTGGAGCGAACTTGGTCCATTTTGGTTTAGCACTCATAACGGTGAAAGCGTTCTTCATGTTGCCCACCGCAACATTTTCGGCCATTTGGCACTGCTGGTGGATCAAAAAGACGCCGAGAAAATCCGGGATATTTTGGCAGAATATTTACCATTCATAGAGGTTCCTGAAAAGTCGTCCGTCGAAAAACTTTCCGACTGGTTTGCCTCCAAAATCCTCCGGGAAAAAAGTTAGAATAATACCATGCGCGAGCCAACCTCTGAGGCTGTTAAATCTTTATACCCTGACAATGCTCCTTCGTGGATGGAAACTTGGAAAAAACCAGAAAACTTGCCACCTCTAACTGAACCTGAAACTTTTTATCGACCTCCTCTTCCAATTGCTCCAGAAAAACTAAACACAAAAATTTTTTTTGAAAAACCAACTACCAGGCCAGAAATCTTACCTCAACCGGCAGTGGCCGCAACTTTCATCAGACGGTTTGTAAATTTCTTTAAT
>CAYJLJ010000060.1:0-4407 GCA_964371135.1 uncultured Gammaproteobacteria bacterium
ATATTAGAACTATGCCGGCTAAGAATTCCATTAAAGAGTACGTCGAAAACGGCTACTACCACGTCTATAACCGCGGGGTGGAAAAACGGGATATCTTTCTTAGCGAACAGGATATTAACGTATTTCTATCCTATTTAAAAACTTATCTTCTTCCTAAAGATGTCCCTGGGCTTCAGGCCGCCATCAGCTCAAAAGAAAGCACTCGCGACCAAAAAGACAAGGCTATTAAAGAGCTAAGTCTTAATAACTACTACGGAAAGATTGAATTACTCTGTTATGCTCTTATGCCTAATCATTTCCATTTATTAATCAGACAATTTCAGGCTGACGCAATGGATTCTTTTTTAAATGCTCTGTCTACCCGCTATGTATTGTATTTTAATCGTAAATACCACCGTGTCGGACCACTTTATCAAGGAGTATACAAAGCCGTTTTAATTAATTCTGACGAACAGCTTTTGCATTTAACCCGATACATTCATCTTAATCCCTACGTCCGGGAAAGTAGAAAATTTTCTTCCGCTGAACCCATGCCCTGGGCCTTCTCTCTCCCCGATTATTTAGGTTTAAAAACTACTTCCTGGCTCAAACCGCAGTTTGTTTTGGACTACTTTACAAAAACCGGCAATAATTCCTACTCTTCTTTTATGGGTGAGAACCAGGAGACCGAATTTCTCGCCCCTCTTACCCTTGACTTAGATGATGAATAGATCCAGGGCGTCAATACTGCATGTGCAAGGCCTCCCCTTGCACACCACCCTTTTTACACTCTGGGGCATTGCTTTTGAACGAATTCTTTATCTATAATAGTATTAATGCTTCGAAGGAATCTCAAAGTGTTGTTTGTCTCGGCCGAGGCGGCGCCGTTTTCGACCGTCGGGGGCCTGGGCCAGGTCGCCTATTTTCTCCCCCGGGCCCTTCTCAAACTGGGAGTTGATGTCCGCGTTTTCACCCCAAAATACGGGACCATGAACGAGGAGAAATTCCCCACCAAAATGGTCGTTCAGAGCCTGCGCGTCCCCACCGGGCACGGCGAAAATGACAAGCCAAACCACCTGATTTGCAACGTCAAAGCCTTTGCCGAAACCAAAAAAAGCGAACCGACCGTTTACTTTTTGGAGAACATGGAATACTTCGAAAAGCGGGCCAACGTTTACGGCTATTCTGACGACCATATTAGGTTTGGATTATTAAGCCGCGGCGCCCTGGAATTTGTCAAAAAAGAATTTTTTGTCCCGGACATCATTCACGCCAACGACTGGCACACGGCCTATCTGATCAACATGCTGCGCCAAACCTACAAGGACGATCCCCAATTTAAAAAGATCGCTACCCTGCTTTCTGTCCATAACCTTTTTCAGGGCCTGTTTGACTTTGCCCACGCCTCGGAACTGGATTTTGACGACGGGAAATCTGACCTTGCCCCCTTCTTTTCCGAACAATTCGTCAAGCAAAACGCCCTCAAACGGGGTCTGATTTACGCGGATATCATTAACACCGTTTCCGAAACCTATTCCAGAGACATCATGAAAGAAGAATACGGCTGGGGCCTGGATAAGCTCTTTAAGGAACTGCGCGGCAAACTTTACGGCGTCTTAAACGGGATCGACTACACTGATTTCAACCCGGCCACCGATAAATTAATCAGAAAAAATTATAACCTCGGCAATTTCCGGGGAAGAGAGGAAAATAAAACCGATCTGCAAAAAGAATTTGATTTGAAAGTCGATCCCAACGTTCCGATTCTGGCCATGTCCGGCAGACTTGACGACCAAAAAGGCGTCGACCTGGTCACCGCCACCATTGAGTTTCTTCTTAACGAATTTCCCATCCAATTTATCGTTTTGGGCTCCCCCGCCAGAGATGAATACCGCAAGTTTTTTGAGGAACTGGAGAAAAAATATCCGGGCAGAGTCGGCACCCATTTGCAGTCAAATTTCGCGTTGCCGCGCAAGATTTTTGCCGGGGCAGATTTAATTTTAATGCCCTCCAAATATGAACCGGGCGGGATTGTTGCCATTGAGGCCATGAGATATGGTTGTGTCCCCGTTGTCCGGGCTACGGGCGGACTCGCAGACAGTGTTTGTGATTTTGACCCTGCCAAAGGCGGGAACGGCTTTAAGTTTAATTCCTATGCCCCGATGGCTTTTCTGGCCGCGGTGGTGCGGGCTTTGGAAACTTTCAAAAATAAGCCCGTCTGGCAAAAGATTGTCCGGCGCAGCATGGAGGCGGATTTTTCCTGGACCAAAGCGGCGGAAAAATATCTGGACCTCTATTCCCGGGCCGTGGAATTTCGCAAAGAAGCCGCCGCCCCGAACCCCCCCGCTGCTTTTAAAAGCGTCGCATCTATTCCTGTGTCTGGCTGAATTTTTCCCAGGACCGGGCCAGGTGCATCACTTTCCACCGGCAAGTAAGAAGCGACCCGATTTGCTCTTCAAAAAATTCTAATTCTACTTGCCCTGAGCCTGTCGAAGGGTTCTCTATGTCTCTATATTGTTCCAGATATACTATTAATATATTAATCCCCAGCATGACATCTTCCAAAATTCCTATGGCCCTCGTTTTGTCCGAAAACCTCACACTGTGCGCCCGGGCAATTTTGACCGGTAATTCGAGCGCTAGCGAGGCCAGCCCGCTGCCGATTCCATTGATACCGGCCTTTTGGCTGCCGTCTCCGTTTACCTTTGTCCCAATTCTCTTAGCCACTGCCACGCTCACCGCCAGCAGTTTCTGGTAAACTTCCAGGTCCTGAAAGCTTTTGATCGGCCGCCGGGGTGAAAATTTTGCGTACGTCATACCGGTCTGATACTTTCTATTTTACTCTGATTTTTATTAACTAAATAAGTCCCTTCGTCCGTTTCCACTTTTCTTCTTCGGACCGCTTTTTTGGGTTTATGCAGAACGTGCAGCGGATAGAATTCAAAATAGTCTTTTTCATCAAACCAGGCGCACTTGAATTCGAATAGACGTAATCCGGTAAGTCTCGATAAGGCCATAGCATACAGTGTCAGCTGTTCAATCGGCCGTTCCATTTCGGCATTGGGTTTAAAATACAAAAGATGCACCATGCCGTTGCGGATTTGGAGAATATCAATATGGCCCGTAATCAACTTCGGCAATCCCGCTGCCGGAGTTGCGTCCGCCGCCCCGGTGCCGATATTTTCAACCGCAGTTGCCGACCCGGTTCCTGCCGATTTTGTAAATATCTCAAATCCCAACTGGCTTTGCATGTGTTCAATATCATCCCTCGTCAAATACACCGGCACTTCGGTGGCTACAGTGACAGAATCATTATAAAGCATGAATTTTTGCAAAATCTCATGCCGGTTTTTCCGCTCTTTGGCCCCCTGCAAAACAAACGCCGCCAATTTGGTGGCATAATTGGTTTTTCCCCGGACGATCATGGCAGTTTTGGAAAAAGTTAATGGCGTTTCCGACGCGCGCAAACCATCCTGAAAGTATTGGTGCGGACATTCCCCGGGTACCATTTCTAAAAATTCCACGAGCGGCGTGAACAACCGGTGATGAAAGTTTTCCTGCATAATCAAACTGCACTTTGCCCGGTGAAATCTAAATCGGTACAGTTGTCTGTGCGCTAAAGTAGCAGTGATTATCATGTCTGTTGGTTTAAATTTTTGAATCGCAAAATCGCGCATTCTTAAAAACGGGAGGTCTTCTTTAAATTCTTCTATCCAATTTGACAAAGTTGATGGATTCATTGATATACTATTTTCGTGGTTGGAGGGTGACCGACTGGGTCGGAAAGCACCCGATAAGTGCTCGCCCGCCTCGGCGGGTAGAGTTCGATTCTCTCGCCCTCCGCCATTTTCTTCTTGACAAGACATCTCTTTCATGGTAGTATTTTGATACTTATCGGGTGCAGAGTTAATCGAACTCGCATTTGAAGAGCTCTCGGAAACGGGGGCTCTTTTTTCGTTCACCCTCCGGCAGCTCTCTTCCAACGAATATCCCAAATTATAAAGACTAATGGCGTCAAAAATGGTTGCCAGCGGATAATGTTTGCCCCGGACGGAGTGAGGGGTGAAAGTTTTATTACAATCTTTACAAAGATAAAGTTGAACATTCTCGCGCTTTTTGACCCGCAGTCCCCGCCGGACAAAATTCTTACTTTGACAGTATGGGCAGGAAAAAGTATCCGTAATCGGCTTGTCCGTCCCGGTGCCGGTGTTGTAAACCGCAGTTGCCGACCCAGAAACTGCCGATTTTTTCTCAAATAGACTTTTAATTTTTTCAAACATGGGGTATTGACAAATTAGCACTCTTTATTCTAGAGTGATAGTTAGATAGTTGTGTGGCGAAAGAGTCCGTAGGCGACAGGATAAAAGACGCACTGCCTAAAGCTTTGGAGAGGAAAAAGGCATGTTCCTTGACACATGGGAACTCGGA
>CAYJLJ010000061.1:0-2314 GCA_964371135.1 uncultured Gammaproteobacteria bacterium
ACGTTTGGGGGCAGCGGCGGGATTTTGTCTAAACTAAAATCCGGATTGACACTGGATTCGTCAAGTATCAGCGCCGTGTGCAAGGCCTCCCCTTGCACAAATATTTCCGGTTTAATTGCTAACTCCGGCGGGTACACAATGTCTGCCGGCTCGACGCCGAAAGTGTCTTTAAGAAGTTGGCGGTTGGCCTCCAAAAGCCCGGGAATTTCGCTGCTGTCTAAGAGAGGCAAAAGGGGATGATAAATCGGGCTGTTGGTCAGCTCCACCTGGCCGCGGTCCAGCATGATTTTTATTTTGGCAATAAACGCGGGGTCGGGGAAAACAGCAATATTCAGGGTAAAATGAGCCTCCGGGTGAGCTAAAAGCAAATCAGCCAAAGGCAAATAACACGACCGCAAAACCTGCTCGGTCACGTTCGTGCTTTGCGTCGGAGGCTGATAAAAATGAAGCAATAACGCCAAAGAGCGCATTTATATATTGTACAACTTATTTCTATAGTCACTAAGCATTCGGTCCGTGGTGTATTTATTCAGGATCAGGTTCCGGTTTAAATTCATGTGCGCTTCCCATGCCTTGGGATCGGCAAACAGGGGCAGGGCGTTTTCCCGGATAATCCCGGCAATATCCCCCAGCAGCCAGCCGCCCCCGTGGCTCCAATCCTCCTGGGCCACCCAGCCGTCACGGGTGCTTAAAAGCAGCGCGCCGTTTAACAGGGCTTTCATCGTGCTGGTGCCGCAGGCTTCTTTGCCTACCAGCGGGGTGTTGAGCCAGACATCGGCTCCGGAAACCAGAATTTTGGCAATGTCCAGGCCATAATCGGGCAGAAAGGTAAATTGTCCGGCAAATTGGGGGTTTTTGGCCGCGGCTTCGAGACGCTCCATAATGCTTTGCTGAGCCGGGTCAAAAGAAGAAGCGTGGCCTGCCACCACAAACTGAACCGACAAACCGGCGAGTTTCGGCAGGGCGTCTAAAATTAATTCCGGCTGTTTATATTCCGCCAGCCTTCGGGCCCACACAACGGTTAAAACATCAGACCTAAAGCGGCTGCCGGTCTTTTCATTAATAAAGTTAATCATTTTTGCCTTATTTTCCCGGTGGGTTCCGGCGGCCTGCCAATTTTGAGGGTTAATGCCGTTTGTAATTGGGATGAGGGGACTGTTTTTGTGAACCTCGCGTTCCACTTCGCAGTGCATCAGGCTGACCCCGTTGGAGCGCAGGGCGTGTTTAAGCATGAATTTATTACAGGAAAAAAATTCCGGGTGGTTTTGGTCGGAGCCAAGCTCATAGAGTTTGCCCCGAGTTGGATCGAAGGGTTCAACCATTTTTTGGAAAATGTTTTCAGGTATGTGCAACCCGGAGGCGGAAAGGACGGTATGCTTTGTAGCCACAAATTTGCCCGCGGGATCGGCCAGGATCACAAACGCCGTGTGGCCTTCGTTTAAGTGATACACATCCGGCTTAATGCCCAGTTCCCGAAGTTTCTTAACTCCTTCAAACGCCAGAAACATTTCTTTTTTAATTTGAACTTCTAAATCGCTGTCATACGGCTGGGTAAACTCGCTTTCCAAAAGCAAC
This sequence comes from uncultured Gammaproteobacteria bacterium, assembly GCA_964371135.1. GTDB lineage: Bacteria > Patescibacteriota > Microgenomatia > JAMCZE01 > JAMCZE01 > JAMCRP01. The sequence continues at coordinate 1,576 of CAYJLJ010000061.1, forward strand.
AGGTTGCCGTTGAGACCGGGTTTGCGGCCATAGGCGAGCCCGACGCCAATAAGCGGAAAGTTTTGCTTTTGGCATTCCAAAAGATAATCCGCCGCCAAAACTCCCAGGCCCCCGGCAAAAGGCAGGTCCTGCAAAGCATATTCCATGCTAAAGTACGCAACCATTGAGTCAGTATATATATTTTTGACCTCTTGACACAATGACTAAAACCGCGTTACTCTGTTTGTGTTAGTTTCTTTCCGAAAGAAATTTTGAGATAAATGCCGTCAGATCAACTTATTTCCATCAACACCATTTCCAGACTCAGCGGGGTCAGCAAGATTCATCTGGCCTACCTGACGAAACTTCACCTGTTGCCCCAAACCATCCGGCGTAAGATAAACGGGGAGATTACGGGTTGCTACCCCGAACATGTTTTGGATGCCCTCCAGGAAATAGAAAACCTAAAAAGCCGGGGGCTAACGTATTCGCAAATCAAGTACGAGTTACATAAGGACGATAGAAATCTATCTTCTAATTTCAATCTTCAATCATCTATCGTCTATTTAACCATTGGCCTGATTTTAGGTTACCTGATAGCAACGATCAGTACTATTAATAAGACTCAAACCCAAACTGTGGCAGCGGTTCCCCAGAACACCCGGCTGGAAGTTCCCGCCAAGACACAGAATGATCCGGTTTATGTTATTGCAGTTCCGCAAAATTACCTGTACAAATTAGGGACAGTGGATTTGAAACT
>CAYJLJ010000061.1:2324-4280 GCA_964371135.1 uncultured Gammaproteobacteria bacterium
ATTAAAATTACCAGTTTTCAGGTTGCCGGTGTTTAAATCTCCGGCGTTCGTGCCCCTCGAAACGGCCGTACCGGAAAACGTCCCGCCGGCTGCCACCCTTGCCGCCGGAATTTTGTTTCTGTTCCCGTTAATTTTTCTGCCCGGCCTGGCCAACCCCTTTGATTTGCTTAAAGCCGCCATGTTGTTTTTGGGCGGTCTTCTGGCGGCCATATTACTCTGGCTGCGGATCAGCCGGCAGGGGAAAATTTCTTTAATGCGCAGTCCTTTTGATTTTGCCGTCATTCTTTTGCCGGTTTTGGCGGCCGTTTCGGCCTGGCTTTCGCCCAACCGGGTGAGCAGTCTTGTGACCGATCCGCTTCTTTTCGCCGGAGCCGCCCTGATCTTTTTTCTGGTTGGCAACCTGGCCGCCGGCGAGAAAAATTTCGTCCGGCTGGTCAAGGCCCTGCTTTCCGCCGGAATCCTGCTGTCCCTGCTGGTCATTGCGGCCGCGCTGATAAATATTTTGGAGGCCGCGGCTCAAAGCCAGGAAATTATTCCCGCGATTTTTTCCCTGGGTTTTAGCCCCACGGGCGGGCCTCTTTCCGGGGTTTTGCTGCTGGCCGTCCTATTGCCTTTGGCCTTCGGTCAATATTATGCCCATAAAACAAAATTAAACCGGCTGATTGTGGTCATTTTGTCTTTGGGTCTGGCCGCCGGGATCTATTCTCTGATCAAAATTCAACCGCTGCTTTTGCCTCTGGAAGCGGGCTGGAAGATTGCCACCGGAACCATGGGAACTTCGGCCAGAACCGCTCTTTTGGGCTTCGGTCCGGGAAATTTCGTCGACGCTTTCACCAGTTTCAAACCTGCCGCCATCAATAATAGTGCCATCTGGAACCTGAAGTTCATTGCCGGGGCCAATTTCTATTTTTATCTTTTGTCCACGATCGGCATTGCCGGATTAAGCGTTTTTGTTTGGCTGGCAACCCGGATAATAATGTTGGCCCGGAGCCGTTGGGAAATGGGTAACGGCGCGATGGAGAAGGGGATTCTGGCGAGTCTTTTGGTCGCGTTGGCCCTCTTTGCTTTCCTGCCCGCTCCGGCAGTTATTATTGTTGACTTTTTTGCCATCCTGGGCCTGTTGGCCGCAAAGACCGGAAAAACGGCGGAACTGCCGGTTACTTCCGGCCTGGCCAAACTGGCACCGGCGGCACTTTTTGCCCTGGCCCTGATTTTTTCCGCCTGGCATTTGGGCCGCTTCCTTCTGGCAGACTACTATTTTTCTCAAAGCCAGGGATTTGCGGCCCAAAATCTGGGGACGCAAACCTACAACGCCCAGATTCAGGCCATCAATTTGAACCCTGCAAACGATTTCTATCATTTGTCCTATTCGCAAACCAATCTGGCTCTGGCCGATTCTCTGGCGGGGCAACCCAATTTGACCGATCAACAAAAACAGGCGGTCGTCCAGCTTGTTCAGCAGGCCATTCGCGAAGGGCGGACTGCCGCCGCTTTGGCTCCGGACCGCAGCGCCAACTGGGAAAATCTGGCCGCCATTTACCGGTCGCTTATTAATTTTGCCCAGGGTGCCGATCAATGGAGCCTGGAAAGTCTTAATCAGGCTATTATCCTTGACCCCACAAATCCGCGGATCCGTCTGGATCTTGGCGGGCTCTATTTTGCCGGCAGGGACTACGCCTCCGCCGCCCAAATTTTCAATCAGGCCGTTAATCTGAAACCCGATCTGGCAAATTCCCACTATAATTTGGCTCAGGCGCTTTCAAACCTGAACATGAAGGGTCAGGCCTTAAAAGAATTGCAGACAACCGCCAATCTTGTTTGTCCGGCCGGCCAGGCGGGAGCCACCGTTTCCGGCACCCCGGCGACCGATTGTGACCGGGTTAATCAGGAAATTTCCGCCTTAAGCACGGTCATAGCAGAACAAACCGCGACCCCGTCGGCCCAAACCCCGACCGG
>CAYJLJ010000062.1:0-4272 GCA_964371135.1 uncultured Gammaproteobacteria bacterium
CGGAAGTGGTTTTTCGGGAAATTATTAATGAAACGGCCCGGCCGGACGTGTTTTTTACCGAATTTGTCAGCAGTGACGGACTGCTTTATAACCCGGCTTCATTAAGTAAAAAACTACTATTTCCCCCTGGTCAACACCCGATTGTGGCCCAAATCTGGGGAACAGATCCGGACACGGTCGCGCTTTCAGCTAAAATTGTCGCCGATTTAGGTTTCGACGGCATTGATATCAATATGGGTTGCCCAAAAAGAGCCATAATGGCTAAAGGCGGGGGAGCCGGAATTATTGGTAATTTTTTTCTTGCAGAAAAAATAATTAATGCGGCCAGAGTTGGTTTACCGGTTAGTGTTAAGACCCGATTGGCTCCGGACTGGATTGAATTTTTGTTAAGGCAAAACTTAGAAGCCTTAACGATTCATGGCCGCACCCCTAAACAAATGTCCACCGGCCAAGCCAATTGGGAAGAAATCGGCAGAGTAGCAAAGGCCAACACAACTAAAACGCTGATTATTGGCAACGGCGATGTTAAATCTTATTCGGAGGCAGTAGAAAAAGCAGATAAATATGGCGTTGACGGTGTCATGATCGGCCGGGGAGTTTTTGCCGACCCGTACGTATTCTCAAAAACGAAAGTAAGCCTAACTAAAGACCAAAAACTTGCTCTTGCAAGAAAACACCTGGAATTATTTGTAAATACCTGGGGACAGGAAAAGAATTGGGAAAGTGTTAAAAAGTTTTTTAAGATTTATATTAATGGCTTTAAAGGAGCGGCCCGGCTGCGAAACGAATTAATGGTTAATTCGGATCCGGCGGCAGAAATTCTTCTCCTCCGGAATCCTGGGGCGTAGCGTAATCGGCAGCTTTAAGCCACAAAACATATTTACACCCGGTAGCGGTTCTGGTAGCTTTGTCCCAACCCGCGGTGGAACACTTTTTCATTTTCTTGCCGGCTGCTGTCGTGAACAAGACTAAGGGCTGATCGCACTCCGGACATTTCTCATCGAGAGCTTCGGTGGTGCCGTTAATCCATTGAATGTAGTCGCACCCTGTGGCCTGCTTGGCTGTTTTGTCCCAGCCGCCTTTCGAACACTTTTTCATCTTTTTGCCAAACCGGGTAACGGCTAAAAGCAAAGGGGCGCCGCATTTGGGACATTTCTCGTCCAGTTCCTTTGGCTCGACTTGCAACCATTTAACGTAATCGCAGCCTTCGTTTTGCTTGGTTTGGGCGTTCCAGGAACCTTTGGTACACCGCTGAAGCTGCTTGCCCGATTTGGTTTCGGCAACTTCACCTAGCGGCGCCCCGCACTTGGGACAAATTTCTTGGGTGTCTGGCATAATATTAAACAGTATACACTAATTTAAAAAGTTATGTGGGCGATGCAGGACTCGGACCTGCGACACCTGCGATGTAAACGCAGTGCTCTACCAACTGAGCTAATCGCCCGCATGTGAGCGCGGTGGGGGTCGAACCCACGACCTTGATCTTAAGAGGATCCTGCTCTACCACTGAGCTACGCGCCCTTTCGGGCAATTATACCATTGCGGACTTACACCTGGGGGAGAGTGATGGTGATTTTTGTGCCTTTGTTTAGTTTTGACTGGACGCTGATTTTGCCTTTGTGGGCTTCAACAATTTTTTTGGTCAGGTATAAGCCAATTCCCAGCCCTTCCTTTTTTTGATTTGGGCCACGATAGAATTCGTCAAAAAGGTGCTCCAGAATCTCTTTATCCATTCCCGGACCTTGATCTGAAACCTCAAAAAAAATATTTTCGTCATCCGCGTGCAAGGCAATTCCCACTTTGGAGCCGATCGGAGAATATTTGATGGCATTGCTGATGAGATTGATGATTGCCTGAAGCAGTTTATCCCTGTCTCCGGCGATTTTGTCAGATTTGCCCTTTGTGTGGTCGTGAACCTTGATTAAATAATCCGGATGAAGCTGGTTTAAATCAAAAATCGCCTGATAGACTGCCTCCCGGAAATTAAAAGACTGAAAATTAAAATGAAGCTTGCCGGCTTTAATTTGATTTAACTGGAGAAGCTCACTAACCAGCCTGGTCATCCGGTCAACCTCGGCGTTGAGCTGCTGGCACCAAAAATCAGGCGGCCTCTCCCCGGAACTGACCTTATTGCAAATCAGTTGGCTAAAGCCTTTAATCGCCGTAACCGGAGTTTTGAGTTCGTGGGAAGCCATGGAAATGAAAAGATCCCGGGTTTTAAGGGCTTCCCCAAGCTCATCAAAAAGACGGGATTTCGTGATGGCCAGGGCCGCAATAGAGCCAAAAAGAGCCAGAGCTTCCACCCGGCGATGATCAATCGGAACCTCTTTGAGAGATTTTGCGGTAAGAACGCCAAACGATTTGCCGTCATTAACCAAAGGAATAAGAACGACTTGGCCGCGGCTGATTTTAAGAGAGTCAAGGTTTTTGAAAAATTGCTTGGCGGGAATAATCAGCGGCTTTTGAGTGCTGAATGCCCTGGCGGTATAAATGCTGGTTGTGAAGTGCCCCTGAATATTTTCCGGCAGCGTCGAAAAAACTCTTTTAAGTTCCGGGCCGTCAGAAATGAAAATGGACCCATATTGGGCGCCGACCAAAGCAATGGCTTCTGCAATAATAATATGATATGTCTCAGGCAAAGAAGCGGGAGTCAGAAGTTTTACGGCGGATTTATAGATGTCGACAACATAATCATCTCTTCGGCGGCGGGGATGATTATTTATGGGTAGGACCTGGTTCATGCGCGCCTAAGAGGAATCGAACCCCTATCCACAGTTCCGAAGACTGTTGCTCTATCCGTTGAGCTATAGGCGCTGCCCGGATATTATACTATTTCGCCCTCAACGATATTTTTTGGGGCATATTTTTTGAGGATATCCAAATTCTTGCGGTTAGATTTATAGAAGATATCTCCAAAAGCCCCAACTACCGGAACCGCGCCGATTAGAAAATCTATGACAATATTTCTTATCATCTGGGCTATTTTGTCGTCTGGAACTTCTACTGTCCAAGCTATCCATACCACATAGAAGGACAATAACGCGCCTACCAAACTTCCTATGCCGGGAACTAAATCGAGAAGAGGATCGACGCCAACTTTGATGCCAAGAAGATTAAATTGCTCGTCCAGAGCTTTGGTTAAAATATTGGCCACCCGAACATGGTCTTTTGTAGTCACAAAGTAATCTTAGCACTCCTGGCAAATTGGAGATATTAGGGTGGCGTACGGGAGTCGGACCCGCTAAAAACAGCTCCACAAGCTGTCGCCTAAGCCGTTCGGCACACGCCACCATGTACATTATTATAGTGTGCGGACGAGAGGAGTTGAACCTCCACCCCTTTCGGGACCAGCTCCTTAGGCTGGCGTGTATGCCATTTCACCACGTCCGCAAATTGGTTGGTGCCGTGAGGGAGAGTTGAACTCCCACTACTTGTTTAAGGTAACAGGCTCCTGAAGCCTGCGTGTCTGCCAATTCCACCATCACGGCAAAAATATAACTAAGTGGCCAAGGCGGGACTCGAACCCGCATGACTTTTACAGTCGCAAGATTTTAAGTCTTGTGTGTATACCATTCCACCACTCGGCCGGGACGCACTAGTCCTTTCTGATTGTTACCGCTTTAATTTCGAGTTCCCTGCTGTCGTCAGTTTCTTTTTCCAACCTTTCCAGAAGCTCTTGGATTTTGTCTTCCGGACCGGTAAACTCGATAATTAATGTTTGGTTATTGGAATTATCCATACGCTAATTTTATCATAACCGCAGTTTTGTTATAATATGTAAGCCACTAAGGCGAAGCGGGCCTGCCCGCCGAAGCTTTAGCGCAGGCGGGCGTTGTATACCGGTAATACGACCCGCCTAGGCGGGAAGACAGAGGGTCATGTATTACACTTACGTCCTGTATAATAGCTCGATTAATAGACACTATATCGGTTGCACAAACAATCTTGAAAGAAGGCTTAGTGAACATAATAGACACCAAACTTTGGCGACCAACAAGCGAGGTTTTTGGAAACTAGTGTACTTTGAAAAATTTGAGACAAATTCTCTCGCAAGGGTCAGAGAATTAGAAATAAAATCCTTTAAAGGCGGAAACGCTTTTAGGAAATTACTAGCGGGCGTTGTATACCGGTAATACGCCTCCTTGCCAAGGAGGAGATAGAGGGTCCGATTCCCTTCGCCCGCTCAAGATAATAAATATGGCAAGGTAGCCAAGGTGGTCACGGCGGGTGCCTGAAGAGCATCAGATCTCAGTCCGACTCTGAGCCTTGCCA
>CAYJLJ010000063.1:0-4225 GCA_964371135.1 uncultured Gammaproteobacteria bacterium
TTGACCCGCATGACATTAACCGCTTAATTTCCCGTGCTGTCGGAAACTTTGAAAGAGTTATATATTGATCGCGTGTGACAGAACCGCCGGTTTTATTTGGTCCTGACAGAACCCCGATTCTGCTGCACTATTTTGGCAACAAGGTTCTTAGTCTGGTTACAAGTTTGCTATATGGGACCTGGCTGACGGACATGGAAACCTGCTATAAGCTTTTTCCAAAAAAGGCGATGGAAAAGATCCATATTCGGGCCCGCGGGTTTGAATTTGAGCCGGAGATCACGGCAAAGTTGTTGAAAAATGGTTATAAAATCACGGAAATTCCGATCACTACCAGGCCTCGGGATTTTTCTGAAGGCAAAAAGCTGAATACCTGGAAAGACGGACGCAAAGCCTTTACCGCGCTTATTAAGTATAGTTTTGTTGATTAAATGAAAAAACTTTCTGTAACTTTGGCAACTTTCAACGAGGAAAAGTTTCTTCCGGCTTGTCTCGAATCGATAAAGTATATTGCTGATGAAATTGTCATTGTTGATGGCACTTCGACTGATAATACCAGGGAAATCGCCAAAAAGTCCGGGGCGAAAATAATTGTTCGCGAGAATCCAAAGAATTTCCACATTAACAAAAAAATGGCCAATGACGCGGCGACAGGGGAATGGATTTTGCAGTTGGATGCCGACGAGGTTGTTAGCCCGGCTCTGAGAAAAGAAATAGAGGAGACTATCAATAATAACCCTTACGAGAACGGCTTTTGGATTCCGCGGGCAAACTTTTTTCTGGGTAGATTTCTCAAAAAAGGGGGAACCTATCCTGACTATACAATGCGTCTTTATCGACGCGGTAAAGGCAACCTTCCGGCCAAGAGTGTTCATGAACAAGCTGTCGTGGAAGGTAAGGCTGGCTATTTAAAAAATGATCTGCTTCACTATGCAGACGAAACCTTTGGCCGTTATATTGCCCGTTTCAACCGGTATACTGATCTTGAAGCTAAAGAGGTTAAGGGTGGCTTAGTGAGTAATTTGTTCTGGAAACCATTAATTGATGCCAGGCAAGGTTTTTTAACAATTTATTTTCGTCATTTGGGTTTTCTTGACGGTTTCCCGGGTTTTGTCTGGGCGTTCTTTTCTGCCATGCATTTTCCAATTGCATACTTTAAAAGTATCGAAAAGAAATTATGAAAGTAGCAATGGTAAGGCCACCGATAACAGGTCATGCGGTTCGGGGTGTTGGCTTCTATGCCCAACGGCTTTATACTGCTCTTGAGCCCTTGGTTGATATCAGCTGGATAGATTTTTCGCTAATACCTGTAACCGGATTTGACCTTGTTCACTATCCCTATTTTGATTTTTCATGGCCGACCCTTGCTCCGGTCAGAATGGCAAAAACCGTTGTTACATTGCATGATGTGACTCCGTTGGTTTTTCCAAAGCATTATCCGTTTGGTTTGCGGGCAAAAATTGTTTGGCCGTGGCAAAAGTCCTTACTAAATAGCGCAGACGCTGTCTTAACCGATTCGGTTTGCTCAAAAAATGATATCCAAAAAATAATTGGCCTTTCAAAAGTTCATGTGACCTATCTTGCCGCCGATGAGGCATTTAAACCACTTAAAACAAAAAGAGAAAATTTTGTTCTGTATGTTGGAGGAGGGAATTGGAACAAAAATGTTCTGTCGCTGATTAAGGCTTGTCAACGAACAAAGACGTCTTTGGTTTTGGTGGGGAAGGAATTCACTACGCCCGTTGGCAATAATATCGAAGCCCGGCCTCTTAAAGAAATTCAATCGCATATTGACGGTAAAAACGTCATCGCCCGCGGGTTTGTGGAAACCGGCGAACTGGTAAAACTTTATAATCAGGCGAGAGTTTATGTTCAGCCTTCAGTTTATGAAGGCTTTGGCTTACCGGTTTTGGAGGCAATGGCATGCGGGACTCCGGTTATCTGCGCAAAATTGGGTAGTTTGCCGGAAATTGCCGGGAACGCGGCTACCTATGCGGATGTTTCTGATCCGGCGGATCTGGCGGAAAAAATAAAAAAAGCTGAACCTACCGGCCGGGAGATTTCCCAGGCAAATAAATTTTCCTGGGAAAAAACCGCGCGCGATACTTATGAAATCTATTCAAAGATTTTTACAGGCTAACGGTTTCGTTCTCTCGGTTTTTATTATCTGGCGGTTGGCCCTGTTTCTTTTTGAGTTTCTCGGTCTGAAGCTGTTGCCTTTTAAAGGAAGTTTTCCATATTACGATACTATTCTTGCCGGTAACGGCTTGCCTGCCTGGCTCTGGCAATGGGGGAATTTTGACGGAGTCCACTATTTAATCCTGGCAAAAAGCGGCTATGACGGGTTCGGAACCCAGGTGTTTTTTCCTTTTTACCCTCTGTTAATCCACATTACCGGCTATGTTGTGAATCCCATCATTGGAGCATTGTTAATTTCAAATTTGTCGATTTTGCTGGCGGCAATTATTCTTTTCCAAATGACAAAAAATAAATGGGCGGTGGTATTTCTTTTCGCTTTTCCAACGTCATTTTTTTTTGGGGCTATATATACCGAAGCCTTATTCTTACTCCTGGTGTTATTGGCCTATTCAAAGTCTAAACTGTTTGCAATTCCCGCGGGAGCCACTCGTTTGGTGGGAAGTTTTATCCACCCGCTTGCCTGGTTGGGATTGGCAGTTTATTCTTTATATCTTGCAATCCGTTTTGATAAGCCGCTGTTTTTTCTCTCGGCGCAAAGTGCTTTTGCCAACGGCCGGGCGGATTCTTTTTCTACACTCGTAAATCCGTTTCAGGTAGTTTTTCGTTATCTGAAAATATTTGCGACCGCTAACCCCAGCCATTATGATTTTTGGATCGCCGGACTCGAGTTTGCAGCTTTTCTATTCGGGGTCTCCATCCTTGTTTGGCTTACGCTCAAGCGAAAGGTGCAAATTTCCTGGTTACTTTTTTCCTGGGCGGCTCTCATTTTACCAACACTATCCGGAACGCTTTCTTCCATGCCGCGCTATCTTTTAACCATATTTCCTATTTATATTGGTCTGGCCTTAATCAAAAATAGTAAAGCAAAATTGGCAATCGCGTCGTTTTTTGTTGTACTATTGGGAATACTTACCGCGCTGTTTACGCGCGGGTATTGGATAAGCTAATGAAAACCTTAATTGTTATTCCGGCTCACAATGAAGAAGAAAAAATCGCCGAAGTAATTGGTGGCCTTCAGGCAAATGGTTTTAAGGATATTCTGGTGGTTGATGATGGTTCAACCGATCGGACGGGTGAAGTCGCGAAAAGCAAAAAGGTTGATGTTGCCCGGCATATTATTAACCGGGGGCTGGGGGCCGCTCTGGGCACCGGTTTTGAATTTGCCAAAATGGGAGACTATGATTGTTTGGTCACCTTTGATGGTGACGGACAGCATAAAGCCGATGATTTACCAAGACTTATTAAACCAATCCATGATGGGCAGGCCGATGTAGTAATTGGCAGCCGGCTGCTAAATCCGGCCGGAATGCCCCCCGGAAGATTGTTTTTTAATTATGTGAGTAACTTGGCAACCCTGCTTCTTTACCGGGTTTGGACGACGGATACTTTGTCAGGGCTGCGGGCTTTTAACAGAAAAGCTTTTAACACTATCAAGATTAAAACTGATAAAATGGAAGTCAGTAACGAGTTCTTTTTTGAAATTAAGAATAAAAAATTGCGGTTTAAGGAAATTCCGATTAAACCAATATATACCGATTACAGTGAAAAACATTCCCATAACGGAGTATCACTCTGGCAGTCGATTTCCAACGGCAAGGGGATGCTTTTAAGACTTTTCAGATGACATTAATTCAAGTTGTTCTGGAGATTTTTCTGATATTCGCTTTAAGCCGGGTGGTTTTGCGTTTTCGTGATCGTCATATTAAAAAAGAGGAATTTGGCTTCTGGAGCATCCTTTTTATCAGTGCCATTGCTGTTGTTGCTTTTCCAAATGAGACGACCAGTTTTGCCAGGCTGGTCGGAATCGGCCGGGGAGTGGATCTGATCGTGTATGCCTCAATAGTCACACTTTTCTATTTAGTCTTTCGGGCTTATATTTTCATGGAAGACCTTCGCCATGAAATCACGGAACTGGTGCGCAAGATTGCCCTGGAACAAAAAAGAAAATGAAGGTCCTTCTTCTGTCCGAGTTTTTTCCCGTTTCCGACGGCGGCAAGATTACCGGCGGCTGCGAAGCCCGCACATACTA
>CAYJLJ010000064.1:0-4142 GCA_964371135.1 uncultured Gammaproteobacteria bacterium
GGACAAATATCTTTACAAGCCGGTAACTTTGGATGAAGAACTTAAAAAAGAAATTGAGAAAAAGCACGCCAGGGAAATTGAAGAATTTGTGACAATAAAAGGCCCGGAAAGCAAAATGGACGGGTCAAAAGTAGAAGAATATAAGAAATCTTTAACTGAAGAGTACGCTGAAAATCCCAACAAAAATCAGACCGGCCAGATTGTGGATTATCTTTTCAAAAAAGCTCTTCGCAAAAAAACTTTGGAAACAAAAAAAAGAGTTGACGGCCGAAAGCTAACGGATATTCGCCCGATTTCTGCCGAAGTGGGACTGCTTCCCCGCACACATGGTTCAGCTCTGTTTTCCAGGGGTCTGACCCAAGTCTTATCAGTAGTGACACTGGCTAATCCTTCCCTCGAACAATGGATTGAAACAGCAGAGGGTATGGAGGAAAAAAGATATATTCATCATTATAATGCCCCGCCCTATTCTTCCGGAGAAGTGGGCAGAATGGGGGGCTTAGGAAGACGGGAAATTGGTCACGGCGCTTTGGCTGAACGGGCTTTGGAACCGGTTATTCCCGACACGGCAAAATTTCCCTACACCATTCGGGTTGTGTCTGAAATTCTGTCGCAAAATGGTTCCAGTTCCATGGGTTCCACCTGTGGATCTACCCTGGCTTTAATGGACGCCGGAGTTCCCATTCTCGCTCCCGTCTCAGGCATCGCCATGGGCTTAATTGCCGAAAGCACTGACGACTATGCAATTTTATCTGATTTGCGCGGTGAAGAAGATTTCTATGGCAACATGGATTTCAAAGTGGCCGGAACCGAAACCGGAATCACGGCCATTCAGCTCGACATTAAACTTAACGAAAACCTGCCTGCCGGCAAGGCAGGATTCCGCGGCTTAACCATAAATATGATCAGGGAAATTTTTGATCAGGCCAAAGCCGGCCGGTTGGAAATTCTGGAAAAAATGCTGGCGGTCATTCCGGCAAGCCGCAAAACCGTCAGTCAATATGCCCCCAAAGTTGTAACCATCAAAGTTCCCGTGGACAAAATCGGGGAAGTCATCGGCCCGGGAGGAAAAAACATCAGAAATATTATTGCCACGACCGGAGCGGGCGTGGACATTGACGACGACGGCACCGTGACTATTTCAGCCATTGATGAAAACGCGGTTGAACAGGCCAGAGCCTGGATTGACGGCCAGACACGCGAACTCCAGCCGGGAGAAGAATTTGAGGGCGAAGTCAAAAGAATTTTGCCTTTCGGTGCTTTTGTGGAAGTTCTTCCCGGTAAGGAAGGCTTGGTCCATGTCTCCCGCATGACCGCAGGCTATGTGGGCAACCCCGAAGAAGTCGTTCAGGTCGGCCAAAAAGTCAAAGTTAAAGTCATGGAAATTGATGAAATGGGCCGGCTGAATTTGGCGATGTATTGGGGACCAAAAGATCAAACCCAGGCTGCCCCCGGCACCCCGTTTGGTGGGGTTCGTCCTTCCCGACCGCCGTTTAGGCCGGGTGGTAACCGTGGAGGATTTGGTGGTCGCAGGGACCGCTTCTAAATTCTGCTATACTATTTTTATGGACCCCTCCAATTTGGAAGAAATTAAAAAGTTACAGGAAAAAATTAATACTGCACATTTGCCTTCTGATCTAATGGAAAAAGCTGCCGGCATGGTGGCAAGGCTGGAGCGGATTGCCAAAATGGGGGGAAACTATGTGGTCGAGTTTGACAACGCCAACCGCTATATTGACTGGATTACTACTCTGCCCTGGAACAAAAAATCGGATGATATTTTGGATTTAAAACACGCTGAAGAACTGTTAAATAAAAACCACTACGGTCTCCAAAGCGCCAAGGAAAAGATATTAGAATACCTGGCAGTCCGCAAACTAAACCCGCAAGGCCGGGCTCCGATCATGGCTTTAATAGGTTTGGTTGGTACCGGAAAAACTACCCTGGCCTCATCAGTCGCGGCCGCAATGGGTCGCAAATTTGAAAGAATCCCCTTCGGAGGAATTGGAGACGCGTTATATCTTAGAGGCCAAAGTAGAGCCTATCCGGACGCCGAGCCGGGAGCAGTTATTAAGGCTTTAAGGCGTGCCGGGACTAAAAATCCCGTTATTTTACTGGATGAAATTGACCGCGTGGACGAAGTGGCCAAAGCCACGATCATGGGAGTGCTGGTGGAACTATTGGACCCCGGCCAAAACAACGCTTATACCGATCACTTTTTGGATTATCCGTTTGATTTATCAGAAGTTTTGTTTATTGTAACCGCCAACAACTCCACAAATATTTCTACAGCCGTACTTGATAGGCTTGAGCTCATCTCGATGCCCTCCTACTCCGACGAGGAAAAAATTACGATTGGCCGGGATTTTGTTTTGCCTAAAGCTCTGGCCGCCGCAAATTTGACTGCAGATAGATTGACCATAGATACTGCTGTCTGGCCAAAACTGGTCCGGCCATTGGGCTTTGACGGCGGCATCCGGACACTGGAAAGAACAATCAATAATATTGTCCGCAAAACGGCCATGGAAATAGTTACCGGCAAAACCCGCCAGGTAAATATTAACGAACAGAATTTACAGGAATATTTGCCACAGTAATGACCATAGAAGAAAAACAACAAAGACTTAATGAAATTGCCGGGAAAATTGCCGCGACGAAGGGCGGGCCGATGGAATCCTTCGGCAGCAATCCTGTTCCTGGGGAAGGGAATCCAGATGCGAAAATACTATGGGTTGGAGAAGCACCTGGAGCGACAGAAAACCAGTTGGGCCGGCCATTTGTGGGCGTTTCGGGAAAACTTTTGCGCCGGACGATGGTGGAAAACGGCTTTGCGGAAAAGGATGTTTTTATAACCAATATTGTCAAATTCCGCCCGCCGGAAAACCGCGACCCGACCCCTGAAGAAATCGGCTTCTTTAAACCATTTTTAGATGAACAACTAGAGGTCATCGATCCGAAATTCATCGTGACACTGGGCCGGTATTCGATGTATAAGTTTCTTGGCATCGGATCGAGCATCACCAAAATTCACGGCCAACCCAGGACTATAAATTGGACGGGCAAATCACGTATAATATTTCCAATGTTTCATCCGGCCGCGGCTCTGCGCGATCCGAAAGTAATGCAGGCATTTAAAGACGATTTAAAAAAACTGAAAGACCTGGTAGAAAATCAGCCGAAACCGGAAAAACCAAAAGACGAACAGTTAAAATTAGTTTAAATATGGCTTTTTTTAATAACAAAAACGGGCAATTAAAAATAATTTCGTTGGGCGGCGTGGCCGTCAACAAAAACATGTATGTCTATGAAACTGACAAAGACATTATTATTGTCGACTGCGGGATTGCTTTCCCTGACGAAGACATGCCCGGCATTGATCTTATTATTCCCGACGCTTCCTATCTCAAAGACAAGAAAAATAAAATCCGGGCGATGTTTTTGACCCACGGCCACGAAGACCACCGCGGGGCTTTGCCATATATTTTGCCGGAACTGCCGGGCATCCCCATTTATGGCACAAAGCTGACCCTTGGCCTGTCAAAAATCCGCACGGAAGAAGCGGGAATTAAAGCTAACTGGCACGAGACAGATTATGAAACTCCCGTCACCGCCGGTGATTTCACCGTCAATTTTGTTCACGTCACCCACTCCATCCCCGATGCCGCCAATTTGATCATCAAAACCCCGGCCGGAACGATTTTCCACGGCAGTGATTTCAAATTTGACTGGACACCGGTTGACGGCTTCCCCACCCAGGTCCAAAAAATTGCCGCGGCCGGAAGAGACGGGATCCTCTGTCTGCTTTCTGATTGTCTGCGGGTGGAAAAATCCGGCTACACACTTTCCGAAACTATGATTGAAGAAACTTTCGAAAGCCAGATTCAAAAATGCCCGGGAAAATTTATTATCACCACCCAGTCTTCAAACATCGGCCGCATCCAGCAGGCTGTTAATGTCGCTCAAAGGCACGGCCGCAAAATTGTTTTCGCCGGAAGAAGCATTGAACAGAATGCCGAAGTTGCCGTCCGTCTGGGATTTTTGACCTTACCTAAAGACAAAATTATCCGTATTGATGACGTCGGCAGATATAAGCCCGGAGAAATTATGGTTTTGGCCACCGGGTCACAAGGCCAGGATAATTC